>CAZUYI010000292.1:0-3958 GCA_964624095.1 uncultured Verrucomicrobiota bacterium
ACGCATAGCCCGCGCCGCGCCGGCAGGCGCGCCTTCCGGCGCCTTGTCGCGCGGGGTGGGGCGGCCGCGCTGAGGCCGGCGTGCCTAGGATTCGACCGGGTCGTGGTCCGGCCGGGCTGGGCCTGGCTCGGGCGCCTTCGTGATTCCGGGCGCGGACGCGGCCAGCGCCCGGATCGCTTCCTTGAAGGCCTCGATCCCCGCGCCGGTCAACCCGGACACAGGCAGGGGCCGGATGCCGGTCTGCGCGGTAAACTCGGCCAGCAGGCCGGCCGCGGCGGAGAGATCCATCTTGTTGGCCACCACCCGCATGGGGCGCCGCGGCAGGTCGGGGTTGTACCGGCCCAGCTCGTCGCGCAGGACGGCAAAATCGTCCGCCGGGTGGCGCCCGTCCGTGCCGGCCATGTCGAGGACGTACACCAGGCAGGGCGCGCGCTCCACGTGGCGTAGAAACGTGTGGCCCAGGCCCACGCCGAGATGGGCGTTCTGGACCAGGCCCGGAATATCCACCACTTTCACGCTGGTATACGACTCGAACTGGACCGTGCCCAGCACCGGGCGCAGGGTGGTGAACGGATAGGGGGCCACGCGGGGACGCGCGTGGCTGATGGCGGTCAGGAGCGTGGACTTGCCGGCATTGGGAAACCCGATCAACCCGATGTCCGCCACCAGCTTGAGGTCCAGGCGGACCCGGCGCCGTTCGCCCGGCTCGCCGTCGGTGTGCTCGCGCGGCGCCTGGTGGGTGCTGGTTTTCCAGTGGCAGTTGCCCAGGCCGCCCCGCCCGCCGCGTGCCACGCAGAGTGTGTCGCCGGGCGCCACCAGGTCGGCCAGCACCTCGCCGCGTTCCTCGTCGCGGACCACGGTGCCGCAGGGCACCTTGATGACGAGGTCCTTCCCGTTGCGCCCGTGCTGGCGCTTGCCCATGCCGTGCCCGCCGTCCCCGGCCCTCTGGATTGGGCGGTAATACAGGCCGACCAGGGAATCCGTCTGGGGGTCCGCCTCGAGGATGATGTGGCCGCCGCGGCCGCCGTCACCGCCGTCAGGGCCGCCGTAGGGGATGAACTTTTCGCGCCGGAACCCGACCCGGCCATTGCCGCCGGCCCCGGCCTGCATGTCGGCCGCGACCGATTCGACAAATGTGTGGCTCTTCACGGCGCCGACGGCTGCGGGTCCACGCGGACCCGCCGGCCGTTCTTCTCGAAGCAGACCCGGCCGGCCTGCAAGGCGAAGAGCGTGTCGTCTCCGCCGCGCTTGACGTTGAGCCCGGGCATGACCCGCGTGCCGCGCTGGCGGACAATGATCCCGCCGGCCTTGACGCTCTGGCCGCTGTAGCACTTGATGCCCAGCCGCTTGCCCTGGCTGTCGCGCCCGTTTTTCCCGCTGCCTGAACTTTTACTGGAAGCCATACGTCACCTGTAACGGAAGGATGATTGTGGGAAGGATGCCGCTCGCCCCGCGGGCCGCGGCGGCGCAGGAGCGTTCGATTACGGGAGTCCGGTGATCTTGAGCACGGTCAACTCCTGGCGGTGCCCCAGCTTGCGCTCGTAGCCTTTGCGCCGGCGCCGCTTGAAGCTCACGACCTTCTTGCCCCGCTTGTGGCGCACCACCAGCGCCGTCACCGCGGCCTCGAGGTGCGGTTTGCCGACCGTCAAGGTGGCGCCGTCGGATATCGCCAGGACGGGACGCAGGGAGACGGTTTCCCCTTCCTTGGCCGGCAGCCGCTCCACGTCGAGCGTGACGTCCTGTTCCACCCGGTATTGCTTGCCGCCCGTCTCGATCACCGCGTATGCTTTCATGGCCTCTCCCGTTGCCGCGCCCACCCCGTCCGGCCTCGTCGCCTTTCACCGGCAAAGGGCGCCCATCATAGCCAAGCCGGCGTGCCTGTCAATCTCGTAAAAAACATTTCCGCGCCGTACCGTGGCGGCGCATGGCGGGGGGGCTATCAATACGAACCGCGGCACTGGCACAGATCCTGCTCAACGGGTGTTCCTGTAATGGCTGCGAAAAGCACGAGAACGTTCACTGTGAGCTTTGCCTTGATTCCAAAAACGGGTCGTGCATAATCCAGGCCAGCGGCATGAAACGGGTCTGGGCCAAGACGCTGTTTCCGATTCCGCTGAACCTTCGCTGCGGCACACGCACGCGTGTTCATACCCATGAACGAAATGGATACCAGAGCGAAGCTCATTGACCCCGCCATCCACAAGCGTGGGTGGACGGAAGATTTCATCCGACGCGAAGAAACCGCCGGCACGGTCGAGATCATCAATGGCAAGGCGCGTCGTCGCTCGCGCGGGAAAGTGGATTATGTCCTGCGGGTCAAGGTCAATGTCGCCACGCAGCCTGTCGCCCTGGCCCTGATCGAAGCCAAGAAGGAAAGCCTCCCGCCCAATTACGGATTGGACCAGGGCAAGGGGTACGCCGAGTGCAAGCGGCTGAACGTCAAATTCATATTCTCCTCCAATGGCCACCAATTTCCCCTCCCGCCCTTACCGGAACAGAAGCGGATTGCGGCGATGCTCAACGAGCAGATGGCGGCGGTAGAGAAGGCCCGCGCCGCGGCGGAGGCGGAGCTTGAAGCCATCAACGCCCTGCCGGCGGCCCTGTTGCGCCGGGCGTTTCATGGGGGGGTATAGGCGGAGTCCGGATGAAACGCAAACGATCCATACGCACGCCGGGTTTACTGGGAAAGGACGAAGCGCCGGGGTATGGCGGCGGTGTCATCGCTCTGTATCGTGCACACGACGGCGCTGTCTCACTTGACGTGCGGCTGGAGCGGGAAACGATCTGGCTCACCCAAAAGCAAATGGCGACGCTTTTTGACACGGACCGAAGCGTTATCACCAAGCATCTGAATAACGTGTTGAAAGAAAGCGAGTTGGAACGCGATTCAGTATGTGCAAAATTTGCACATGCTGCCGCAGACGGCAAGGTTTACCAGACTACCTTCTATAATCTCGACATGATCCTTTCCGTCGGCTACCGGGTCAATTCGAAGCGCGGCACCCAGTTCCGCATCTGGGCGACCAACGTGCTGCGCGAGCATCTAGTCCGAGGTGTCACCATCAACCGGCAACGGCTGGAGACAAACGCCCGCGAGATCGAAGCGGCGCTGAATCTCGCGCGCCAGGCCGTGGCCAGTCCGGAGTTGACCACGGACATGGGACGCGGCCTGGTCGAGATTATCGCCCGCTATACGCAAACCTTCCTCCTGCTTCAACGCTACGACGAGGGATTGTTGACTGAGCCGAAAGGGGAAGCAGGCGGCCGTCTCCCTTCCGTGGCGGAGGCGCGCGCGGCGATTGCAGCACTTCGGGCTGAAATGATCGCGCGAAAGCAAGCCGGGGACCTCTTCGGCAAGGAGCGCGACGAGGGATTGGCGGCCATTTATGGCAATCTTGATCAGAGCGCTTTTAGCAAACCCGTCTATCCCAGTATCGAATCCAAAGCTGCGCACCTGCTCTATTTCATTGTCAAGAATCATCCTTTCGCCGATGGCAACAAGCGCGTCGCGGCCATGCTGTTCGTAGACTTCCTGAACCGCAACAACCGCCTGGTATTGCCGTCCGGCGACGTTGTCATCAACGACATCGGGTTGGCCGCCCTGACGCTCCTGATCGCGGAATCGAATCCGAAAGACAAGGATGTCTTGATCCTCCTGACCATGAATATGCTGACAAAGGAACCCTCATAATGGCGGTCCTTCCGGCTTTAGCGTGGGTTTATTTATTGGCTGAAATCGAACTTTGGTGCCCAGAAACCCAAGAAATACAGGGCTTTTAAGGGTATTGCACGCAGCAATCAATGCCACACAGGCTGCGAGGACTGGCTTCATTATAAGCATCTAATAACGAACGAGTTGCAATTGGCGAGGGCGGCTTTGGTCACTAAGAAATCCCACGTTAATCCCGGAAGAGCCAGAAACAAGCAAGCGAAGCATTCCGCATAGACGCCATCAAGA
>CAZUYI010000293.1:0-3938 GCA_964624095.1 uncultured Verrucomicrobiota bacterium
GATCGTCACCCGCGGCCCCATCCGGTACCGGGAAACGCACGGCAAGGAACGATCGGCCGCCATTCTCTACGGGTTCCAATTCAAGCATCCGGGCGACCTGTACCTGGTGGAACTCAGCTACCCGAACGACGCCATGCGGTTTATCGGCGTCAGCATTTCGACGCCGGGCCCGTGGCTGGAACAAGACGGCAAGCGAACCAAGCCGATCCGGTACTGCACCGAGGCGGGCGTCCAGATTATCACCGGCCATAAATTCCCGGTCAGCGACACGCTGCGGACCTGCCGTTTCCTGGTGGTGGCCGAGCAGGGCTGGCACTCGCTGGATATCGTCAACGGCCTGCAGAACAGTCCGGCGGCGGCGGCCGGCGCGACCCTGTACCATATCAAGGGGCTGCTGCCGGCGCTCAAGACGCCGGCTCGCGCCGAGCGGCTGGTGGGAATCCACACCGAGCGCACCGCGCTGGGAAACGGATTCGGGCGCACGCTGGCGGGCGGCCTGGATGAACCCGGCGCCGCCGGCGACGATCCGACTCCGACGCCGGACACGGATCCCATGATAGCCCTGATCAGGAACCTGATCCGCAACCAGCAGGCCTGCGAGACGTATGCCCAGTATCTCCGGTTCACCGGCCAGAACGTGCACGTGATGGGCGTCTATCAGTACAGCGACAACAACTCCCCGTATACGCCGCCCGAGCGCTACCCCACCAGCCGGCTGTCCTCGTGCATGAAACGCACGCTGGCCGACATTCTGCGGGTCAACGGCATCCGGTTCATGGCCGGCATCGAGTTCGGGTTTCAACGGGCGCTGCAGCAGCTGCCGTTCGCGGAGCGGACCGACGCGGAGGTCGCCGCCGGCGCCGACACGATCTGGTCCGTGAACCGCCATGGCAAGCAGCTCGTGGCCGCGGGCCTTTCGGGGACCCTGAACTTCTTCCACCCGGCCATCCGGCAGGCGTACGGCGCGATCGTGGACGACATGATCGCGCTGTTCGGCGACAACCCCGCGTTCCTCGGGATTCACCATTGCCTTTACCCCGACGCCCTGTTCCTCCCGTATTTCCCGGCCGACGGCAACGATCCCTTCTATGCCACGTATGATGACGTCACCTTCGCGGCGTTTGAGAAGGAAACCGGGCTTCGCGTCCCGGCCGCCAAAGACGATCCGGGACGGTTCCGCGCGCGCTATGAGTTCGTCATGCGGGAGGATGTGAAGCCGCGCTGGATCGAGTTCCGCTGCCAGATGGTCAGGCGTTTCCTGCTCGACGGCCGGGACCGGTTGCGGGCGTCCAATCCGGACTGGCGGTTTGCGGCCATGCTGTTCGTGGATATGCACCACATGCAGCGCTGGTTTGAAAGCGGCGTGGCGTACCGCGATTTCCTGCGCGACTACGGGCAGGACCCGTCCTTGTTCCGGGACGACGACCACTTGTCCTACGGGCGCTGGATGCTGGGCCCGGAACTGCACCATGCGCTGCGCTACGACGGCCAGCTGGGCGGCAAGCTGAAGCGGGACCATTACGCGGCCTACTGGAACCAGCATGTCGGCGCCGATGTGCTGGAGGTATACGAGCGCCCGACTGACCGGGCCGTGTTCATCATGAACCAGTGGGATGAAGTCGGCTATGCGTCGCCGTCCAATGCGTCAGCCGTTCTGCCGTGGGCGTTGCGGGCCAGCCACGGCCGGTTCGCGCCGCAGGGCGGCGAAGACGACTTCAAGGAAGTCTGGGCCCAGGCGGTGATCGGCGCGGACCCGGACCTGCTGATCTACGGGTTTACCGATGCCGTTCTGAATGTGGGCGGGGAGCAGGCGGTGCGCGAATACACCCGCGTGCTGACGCGCCTTCCGCGGGACCGGTTCACGCCCTTCGGCGAGACCGGGTTCCAGAGCAACCTGGCGATCCGGGAATTGCGCAAGGGCGGGACGTATTATTTTTATGCGGTCAATCCCGGCTATTGGCCCATGGGCGGCACGATCCGGATGCAGGGGGATCATCCCGTCTACGACCTGGTCACGGGCAAGCCCGTCGGCCCGGACGCCGGGCGCGCCGTGCGGGTCGAGCTGGCGCCGTGGGGGATCGCCGCCTTTCGCGCCGATTCGGACAAGGCCGGGATTGCGTCCTGGGAAACGGATCCGGTGCCGGACCCGGAACAGGCGCACGTGCGCGCCATGATTGACCGGACCAGCCATCTGCTGGAAGACGCCCGCGTGGCGGCGGGCATGTCACCAGCCGACCGCCGGCTGCTGGATGAGCATGCGCGGGCCGCGCAGGCGGCGCTGCAGGGCGGGCGGATCGCGGAATCCTGGAGCCGGGCGACCGACTGGCGCGGCTGGATCGTGAACGAGGCTGCCCGGACGTTTCAGAAATTCATGGCGTTCCTGCCGCCCGACGGAACGGCCAAGCCGATCCTGCATATTGTGGCGGCCCGGGAAGCGCCCCGCCTGGACGGCCGGCTCGACGATCCGGCCTGGCAGGCGGCGCCCGAGCACCGCGCCTTCGTGACCCCGCAGAACCGGCCGGCGATCATGGAAACATCGGTCCGCGCGATCTATGACAAGGACGCCTTGTACCTGGCGGTGCAGTGCGCAGATCCGGCTCCGGACGCCATTGAGGCGGCGAACGCGGGCGCCTTTACGTTCGCGCAGGATGCCGTGGCCCTGTTTGTTCAGCCTGATGAAACGCAGCCCGTCTACTATCAGTTGGCCTTCAACGCGGCGGGCAGGCAATTCAATCAGCAGGTCATGGGCGCGGCCAAAGACAACACATACCGGGCCAACTGGGACGTCGCCACGGCGCGCGCCGACTTCGGGTGGACCGCGGAAGTGATGCTCAAGTTCGATTCATTCCCGCTGATCACGGAACGGAAAACGGGGCGCTGGCTGGTGAATATGTTCCGCGCGTTCCGGAACGGCGGGCCGCAGGCGTGTTTCAGCTGTGCGCCGCAATCCTGGCACGATGTGAGCGCCTTGGCGCCCGCATGGTTCGATCCGGCATGACAGGCGTGGCAAGAGCCAGGGGCCATGCACCGTATGGGAACCTGCCGTCGGGGCATCAGGCGGGCGGGCTGGAAAATGCCGCGGACGGCGGGGTTGACCACGGCGTGCACGGAATGGGAACGGGGAAGAAGACCACGGATTACAGGAATGAGGCAGGAGGATCTAAGACAAGCGGGCGGCAAAATGATGTCCTTTCCCCTCCGTGCGGTCCGTTGTCAAAAAGACCGTGATCAAAAAAAACTTGCGCCTGACGTCGTGCGGGCACAACATGCGGATTGTGACAATCCGCTTACACACGCCCGCGACGCAAACCGCCGGGCGCCGGGATGCTGGGGCAAGAGGCTGATCCAGGAATCAGGGCCATTCGGAGGGCAGAGGGCATCGAGGTACGGGCTGGAGTGAACCACACGGAACAGGGGAGGCGCATCATGAAGGCAGTCCTGGCAACGATCGGGGCGGTGCTGTTGGTGGCGGCCGGCGCGCAGGCGCAGCTCGCAAACGTGTACGTGGCGCTCGGCGGCGGTGATGAGAAGTCCGGCGCCGACTGGGCCAATGCCATGGCCTCGATCCAGACCGGGGTGAATGCCGTGGCCGCGGGCGGCACGGTCTGGGTCTCCAACGGCGTGTACACGCTGGGCCAGATCACGCTGAGCGGCGGCAAGACGGTCAAGGGCTTCTACGGCACGAACGATCCCGCGCTGGAAACGGTGGTCAACGGGAACGGCACCTCCCGCTGCTTCTCGGTCACGGGCGGCATCCTCGACGGGTTGGTCATCTCCAACGGCGCCGCGAGCTATGCCGCCGGCGTGTACATGAACGGCGGCACGGCGATGCACTGCGGGCACGAACAGATGACGCTGAATCTTCTCCATGACGGCCAAGACCTGCTCGTCGCTGATGTGGCGCGCACGCAGCTGGTCGTTCACCATGCAGTGCCGGA
>CAZUYI010000294.1:0-3917 GCA_964624095.1 uncultured Verrucomicrobiota bacterium
CCATTCCGCCGGCCAGCTCACGCCCTCGGCCGCCCTCGCCGCCGCGCTCCATGCCAGCCACACGCCCGCCACCCATGCCAGCCGAAACCCCGCTCGAGACCGATTCATGCGGATTTCCTCTCCAATTCTGGATTCTGAATTCTGCCTACTGGATGAGCGCCAGGTCCGTTTGCGGCTGGACCGCGCGGGTCAGCGGCCGGTCCGCCAGCACCCGGCTGCCGTCCGCGATGCGGATATGCCCGCCCACGGCGCCGTCCGCGGTAAACAACACCCGCACCGACAGGGCTCCGGCCTCGAACTCGATGCCCGCCCGGCCTTCCTCCTCGATCAGCCGGGACCCCGTCATGGTGGTCAACGCCGCCCGTTCCCCCGCTTGGATGAGGTGCAGGAACCGCTCGCGGGTCTTGTCTTGCTCCGCTGAAATCTCCATCCGCCATTGGCCGTAAAGGTGTCTGGCCGGCGTCGGGGCGCCATCCGGACCGACCATCAGTCGGGCTCTGGTATCCGCCACCGGCCAGTTCCGGCCGTCGGCCCAGAACTCTTTGCCCGGTCCGCCTATTTTCGCCGAGACCCGATCCCGCGGCAGCAACGTCCGGACGCAGACGGCGCCCTCCCGGTGTTCCGCGCGGAACGTATCGCCCGTTTCCACCGGTTCCATCTGCGTGTGGAACAGCCAGGTCTTCTTCTGGTCCGGCGTCTTCGACTCGACCCGGTCAAAGACCGCAAAGTAGTCCGGGTACACGAACAGGAATTGGCGCACGACTTCTGCCGCCTTGTTCGAGTGGTAGCACGAGGTCGCGTCGCTGGCTACGTATGTGTACAGCCCATCGGTCTCGAAGGCCTGCACCCGGGCCCCGTAGTTCTTGTTCATGCCCCCGGTGTTCACCTCGGCCTTCTTGCCCCAGTAGCCCGGCAACTGTTCGCCCTCCATGGTAATCAGCACGCCGTTATGGGCCACGGTGTCGTAGTAGTAGTTGACGTCATGGCCGTACGCGGCATCCCCGTCCACGGCTGGGTTCACGCCCGCCGGGCGCGCGCCGGTATCCATGGCCAGAAAGCCCTTCTTGTAGATCGTGAAGTGGTTCTCGTCGTAATGCTTGCGGAACATGAACTGGCGCCCGGCGATGAACAGCGCGTACGTGTCGTCTTCGCCCCAGCCGCTGTTCATGAATGTCTGGCCGATCGGGTCCGGGAAATGGCGCGCGCGCGGTAGGCGGCGGATCGTCGCGGCCACCACGTTCTCGGGCAGGGTGCGCCACGACATCAGGAGCGGCGCGGCCGGAGTCTGGTAGTTCTCCTTGGTGAGAAACGTGCGATAATCGGGCGCCATTTGAAACTGGGCGACCGCCGTCAGCGCCTCGAGGTCCACCTGGTCGCCGAGCCCGGCATAAAGGTCCGCCGTGCGCATCAGCCAGGAGCGGAACCCGCCGAGCTCGTTGTTGATATGGTACTTGTCGCCCCATCCGTGTGTGAGCGGCCGCTCCCGAGTCGGTGCGATGGTGTTCCACAACAGGTAATGGACCGTGCCGACCGCCTGGTTCGGGATGGCGCGCGCGATGTCGCCGGGGATCGCCGCGCGGTATCCGTCCAGGAAGTTGACCATGCAATCAACACCTTGCACGAAATAGCCGATGGCGCCCCGGTGAATGACGCCGTCGGGATACGACTCGACGATGTCGAAGAACTTGACGTGCCGCTGGTAGCCGTCGCGCAACATGCCGACGCCGACATCGTCTTCGAGCCCTTCGATCTCCGCCCCGAGCAGGCCCAGGCCCAGGTACCAGCCCATGACGGCATCCGAATAGCCGATTTGGTACCGGGTGGGGTCCCGCGGGTCCCGGTTGGCCCACAAATCGCGGGTCGCCATGTAGAAGCCGTTCAGCGCGGGAAACAAGAGGCGCCCGATCGCCCGGCGCCGGGCCTCGGGCAGATCGTCGTACAGCCAGTCGTAGGCCGAGAGCGCGTTCAGGCGCTGGAAAATCCGCTCCGACACCATCCGGCGCACCCGGTAGATCGCGTCCCAGACTCCGGCGGCATGCTCCAGGAACGCCGCGGCCCGCTCGAAGGTCGCGCGGTCTCCCGTCAGCCGCCAGACCAGGGCGGCGTGCGCCGCGTAAAAACCCCAATCGCCCGCCACGATCGCATGGGTTTGACTCGTGTCGGCCGGGCCCAGTAACCGCGCGATCTGCGCGTCGTCGAGCGCGGGCGGGTCGGGATAGCGGTCCACGCCCTCTTTCAGTTCAGCCAGCCAGGCCTGCTGGGGCGCGGAGAGCCCCTCGCGGCGGGCCCGGTCGAGCATCTCGCGGTTGAGGAACAGGCGCGGCCGATCGCGGCGCATGAGGCGCACCACGTCCAGGAACGGGAGCGGCGCGCGCGGCCCGCGCGCGGCCCGGCCCGCCGCGGGCGCCGCGGGCCGGGCCCCCTGGCGCCAGGCCTCGACATCGTCAACCTGCTCGAGCAGGGCCTCGGTCTCTTCCCGCCACTGGCGGCGCTGATCGTCCTTGACCCAGTCCGGCATGTCCATGGCCAGGGCCTTCCGTAGCTCCGCCCGCGCCTCGTCAGGGCGGCCCTCGCGCAGGCAGGCGACCGCCGCCAGGTGGCGCGCCGGCCGGACCACGTGCGGGTGGGACGAATAGGACAGCGCCCGCGCGGCCTCGTCCCGCGCGCGGGCGAAGTCCCGCTCGAGCAGCCAGGTCTCGGCGATCGCAATCGAGGCGTCGCCCTTGCGGTTCCGCACGTTTTCGATCGGTTCGGCCAGGCTCCGGACCTGGTCGTAGATATCACGGATGGCCGCGTAGTCGGTCGCGTTCGGATCGGCCCGGTAGCTGTCGCCGAGGGCCAGCAGCGCGTAGGCCTTCTGGTACTCGCCGTCCGCACAGTCCGCGGCCTTCTGAAACGCCTCCCTCGAGCGCGCGGCCATGGCCGCGTTGCCTTCCAGCCTCAACAGCTTGGCATGCAGGGCACGGCCTTGCGCCATCAGGTCCGTATACGCGGCGCCGGGCTTACCGGCCGCGAATTGGAGGCCGCCGCTTCCGGCGATGACCGCCACCGCCAGGATGTGCTCGCCGGCGGGCAGGGCCCGCTCGATCGCGTGGTTGGCCGCGGTGATCGGCGTGTGCCCGTTCCCGCCCGAGAGCGTGTCGAACAGCGGCGTCCCGTCCAGCCACCACTGCATCCACCAGTTGGCGCCCGTCCCGATCCGCAGCGTCGCGTCGCCGTCGGCGCGGAGCGGCGCCGCCAGGAAGGCCAGCGCGCCGCGCGGCAGGTTCCCGAAGCGCGCGCCCAGGTCCAGCAGTCCGGTCGGATCCAGCGAGACCGGCTGGCCCGGGTAGCGCGTCCCCCCGATCTCCAGCGCCTCGGGGAGGCGCGTCAGCGCCGGCCGGGCAGCCTCCAGGACCGCGCGGTCGGGGATCGGCCGGCCCTCGGCCGGCGGCACGGGTCCGAACAACACCCAGTCCGCCGGCGGTGCCAGGTCCGCCGCCGCGGCAAAGCCGCTCGCGCCCAAAACCATGCCCAGTACGCAGGCCGCTGCGTATCTGCTCGTCATGATGACTTCCTTTCTCTTTCGGGATTTCCGTACGCGTACGCGTTCGTGCTCTTCTCGTCATCTGTTCCCGTCGCGCGCACTCGTCAGCCGACTCGTGTGTCTTCGGGAAACGATAACGGGCGACGAGAGCGGATTACGAGTGGCGTAGGTCGTTCCACTCGGGGTCGGGATCGGTATCGGTATCGGGGTCGATCCTCTTCCCGGCTGGCCGTTGGTGCAACCACGAAGGGGGAAGAAATACAGAGGTTGAAAAGGAATTCACGTGCGCGTTGTTCGCATCCTCGTTCTTGGCGTGGCCCGTTCCCGTCGCGCGGGTTCTTCTGGAGCCGGCCTGACCCCAGGCCGGGCGAAGCGGGGAGGATACGACCCG
>CAZUYI010000295.1:0-2416 GCA_964624095.1 uncultured Verrucomicrobiota bacterium
GGGTGTTTCAGGGCGCGCGCCTGCTCGAGGGCCGCGTTGAAATCCGCGGGCGCGGCCTCCGGTCGGTCCGCTGACCGGGTCTCCGCCTCCCCGGCCCGCAGACCGACACCGGCCATCAGTCCCGCCGCACAGAGGAGCCGTCCGATTCGAACTGTCCATGGATTCATCAAGCGCCCCTTGGGTTCCCATCCCGCCGGCGGCAGACGCCTTCTCATTTCCGTTTGCAGATCTCCGGCACCTCGCGCAGCCCGCGGCTGTTGTGGGTATAGTGGCCGGGAACATATCGGGCGTTTGCCACGTAGCGCATGACTTCCTCGAACAGGGTCAGCCCCGTATCTACGATCTCGTCGAAGGTAAACGGGTATGATTGCAGGCCGTGGGCGAATTCGAAGGCCAGCGGCAGGGCGCCGGACACGAAGTGCAGGGCGGTGGGCAGGTTGAAGTAGCCGGGCTCGGCGGCGCCGACCACGGGTGGGGCCTTGGGGCGCAGGCCTTCGCGCCGGTGCCGCTCGCCCACCAGGACGCGAATCTGGGCCTGGTGGAACTGGCAGCGGGCCGGGACGAACGCGTTGGGCGAGGCAATCCACGGCCCCGTCCCGTGCGAATGCAGCACCAGCACGCAATCCGGCGTCTCGGCGCGCGCCAGGTCCAGCAGGGCGGCGGTTTCCGGCGCCATGCGCGGCGAGAAGAAATCGTCCACGTCGAGGTTCACCCCGGCATCGTTGAAGTAGCCGCCGAGAACATCCACCGCGCCCGGCGGCACCGGGTTCCGGCGCAGGAACCAGTGCCAGGACGGCGGCTCCTCGAGCGGCCCGCGCGGAACGCCCTGCCCGTAATAGAGCATGTCCGCCTGGGTGCCGCCCACCAGGTGGCGGACCGCGCTGCGCACGCGCCCGTCCGGCTGGGCGAGCGGGACCAGGACCACGCGCAAGCCCGATGCCAGCTCGCGCAGCGCGGGCCACGGCCGGCCGCGCAGGTCCGCGCCGCGCTCAAGCACCTGCGCCAGGTTCAGGCAGCTCACGCAGCCCTCGACCTCGGCGCCGTGGATGGTGGAAATCACCAGCAGCACCGGCTTCTCGCGCCGGTCCGGATTGAAAAAATCCTCCGTGTGCCCCGCCAACTGCGCGCTGAACAGCCCGTTGGTACGCGCGATGGGCTCCTTCTTCCCGTAGGCCGCCGCCCGGATCGGACGCCCGCCCTGCGAGCGGCCGACCTCGAAGACCGTGCCGGCGGCCAGGCCGTCCAGGAAGCGGTTGACCTCGTCAACATCCGAAATCCAAAAACCGGGCGCTTCGAAAAAAGCCGGATTCCTGATCTCTGTCATGACGTTCTATCCTCCTCGCGACGGGGAGACGGCGTGCCGCCCCGCTGTTGAACGCCCCCTCTCCCGCCCCGCCCGCGGCGCGCGTCCGACCCCGGACACGACGGCGCCTCGGGAATCAGGGCCCGTCCACCGCCCTAACGAGCAGCGGCGGCACGGACTCGCCGCCGCGGCCCGTGATCCGCATGCTGAACCGGGTATTCTCCCGGACGACCAGTTTCACGACAACAGTATTCCAGCCCGGGCGAAGAACCGCCGGGACACTATCCTCCACGCTGTAGCCGCGCTGACCATACCGGGGAGTCCCGGCGCCGCCGTGCGTGTAAACGGGTTTCCCGTTGATCCAGAGTTTGCAGGCGTGGCACGTGTGGAGATGCAGATCCACGGGGTTGTCCTCACGCGACGGCAGCAGGGTCGGAAAATTCACGCGCGTGCGCAGATAGACGATCGCCCACCGCGCCCGCACGACTTCCGGACGCAGGGTAACTTCGCCGTTGCGGGCCTTCAACTTAAGCCACCCCTGCGTGCGGCCTCCGGCCACGACGAACGCCGAGGCCGGATCAAACGGCTCGGACTCGGGAGCATACGCCGTCTCGAGTCCCCGATACTCCGGCGGGACCACAGGCCGCTTGGCTTGGCCGAGCGCCTGACACGTGTCGGACTCGTCGCCGAACGGCCCGGCCACCAGCCACTCGTCCCCCGCTTCGTCTCTCATCCGGTCGAACTGCTCGTTCTGCCAGGCGATTTGCTCTTCAATCCAGACGCGGCACGCGCGCATGGACGGCCAGAGCCGGGAGTCAGGGGACGCAACGAACAGGAGCCGGGCTTGACCCGCCGGCACGGTCACCGCCAAGGTGCCGTGTCCGGCCCGGGCGGCCGGAGTCTCGGGCAGCGCCAGGGCCAATCGGTCTTCATCCCAATTCATCCGTTCCGCAGGCAGGAGGTCGAGCGCGGCCCATTCGCCGCGAAGGCCGAGCGTCCCGG
Source organism: uncultured Verrucomicrobiota bacterium (assembly GCA_964624095.1). Classification (GTDB taxonomy): domain Bacteria; phylum Verrucomicrobiota; class Kiritimatiellia; order JAAZAB01; family JAAZAB01; genus CAZEVX01. The sequence goes on from CAZUYI010000295.1 coordinate 2,306, forward strand.
AAAAAGCCAGTTCCGCCGTCGTCGGCTCCTTGCCCAAGTTGGAAACCACCAGCAACATGCCAACGCCGCGCCGGTTCCACAGGCTGGCCTTGACCGACTCGGGCGGGGTGC
>CAZUYI010000295.1:2426-3917 GCA_964624095.1 uncultured Verrucomicrobiota bacterium
GGTCTGGCCTCCCACCACGCCCGCATTCTTCCAGTAGGGCCGTTCGTCGGCCCGGTCCGCGCCGAAGGCGTCGCGCGCCTTCCACACGCTGAAGCACGGGACCTGGTTCGCATGCCATGGACGGGGCAGCACGTTGTGCAGCAGCCCGACCGCCATATTGTAGTTGTGATTGGCATAGGAAATCAATTCCGAGAACACGCCCCAGGAGGCCTCGCCCAGGTGCAGGGCGCGGAGGCGGAACAGGCCGCACCGGGTGTAGTCGCCGCCGTACTGTTCGCCGCCGAAGCAATCGGTGCCGAAATGCGCGCCGATCCCGGCCCCCGGATTGCCGTGCAGGCTGACCCGGCCGTCTTTCTTGAACGCCTTGACCACCGCGTACATGCGCTCGAGCGCCTCGCGGCATTCCCAGAGGTTGTAGGTGGGACGCCGCGTCCCGTCGGGCGCGGCGTAGCCGCAGCCGTGCAGCGCGTTGTGGCAGCCGCGCCACGCCGGCCAGCCGTCGAGATAGACGCCGTCGAGGTCGTACGTGCGCAGCAGGCGCTCGACTTTATACATCGTGAAATCCACCCACTCCCCGCGGAAACAGACCAGAAACGCCGGATGCGGCGGGCCGCGCAACGGCGTGTACCCCCGCACCTGTTTCGGCAGGATGCGCCAGCGCGACTCGCCCCATTCCGGCCATTCCGGTGCGCCGCTGGACATCTGGTTCTCAAGGTAGACGAGCAATTTCAGCCCGTGCGCGTGGCAGCGTTTGACAAGGCTCTTCAACCGCTTCTCATACGCGGTATCCGGATAGGCATGCAGGTCCGACCAGTCCTCATGGAAGATCAGCGTGCGCACGCCTTGCGCCGCCAGCCGCTCCAAGTCGGCGTCGGTGTGGTCATAGAGCCAGTTGTGATGGTAGTTGTGGAACTGCCGGCAGCCCGGCTCCGGCGGCCGCCACGGGTTGGCCAGCAGGCCGAAGCTTACATCCAGGGGTTCCGCGATCGGCCGTGGCGCGCGGATGATCCGCGCCGAAAAGACCACGGCGTCACCATCGCGCGCCAGCCGCAGGGCGTCCGCGCCGGCATCCCAGTGCTGGTCAGATTCGCAGAACCACGCCAAGCCGCGCGCCTCGTTGCCCATCCACACGTACGGCATCGGATGAAAAGGCCCGGTCCACCCGGAAGCGGGGATGTTTTGCGACTCGATCATCAGGTCGTTCGTCGCCACTCCCGGTCCCACCCGGGCCAGCACCCATTCCGCCTGATCGAAGCGGACGGGCAGGGTCACCGCCAGGGAGTCCACGGTGACCGGCCGCAGGGGGGCAACCCGGAGATCCACCCTCATGGCGCCGTCGTAGTGAAGCGTGACCGTGCTGGTCAGCAGCAGGTCCCCGGCCCGGCCCACGGCATGACGCCTGACAAAACGGCCGTTGACCTGCCGCTCGACCGGCGCCGTCCTGCAGGGCGTCAGCCGCAGCGGCTGCCCCCCGCAGACGATCTCGAGACC
>CAZUYI010000296.1:0-3913 GCA_964624095.1 uncultured Verrucomicrobiota bacterium
CTGGGCGCTGGGCGAGTTGAAGGATCCGCGGGGTGTGCCGGCGCTGCTGGAGGCGCTGCGGAGCGAGGATCCGCGGCTGCGGGAGTACGCCGGCTGGGCATTGGGCGCGGTCGGGGACCCGGCGGTGCCGGGCCTGATCTCGGTGCTGGGAGCAGAGGACGCCGCGGGCGCCGGCGCGGTGCAGGCGCTGAAGACAATCGGGGCGCCGGCGGCGGGTCCGCTGGCGGCGGCGCTGAAGAGCGAGAACGGGCGGGTGCGCGCGTATGCGGCGGAGGCGCTCGGGGCCATTGGGGTGGGGGACGCGGGGCCGGCGTTGCGGTTGCTGCTCCAGGACAAGGAGAGCCTGGTGCGGAGCCGGGCCGCCCGCGCGGCGGGGCAGGTGGGGGACAAGGACTCGGGGGCCTTGCTGGTGGAATTGCTGAAAGACGCCGAGGCCGAGGTGCGCCAGTGCGCGGCGGAAGGCTTGGGTCGGCTGGGGGATGCCCGGGCGGTGGCGCCACTGACGGCAGCGCTGGGCGACGAGGCGGCGCCGGTGCGAGCGGCGGCGGTATCGGCGCTGGGCCGGCTGGGGGATGCCCAGGCGGTTCCCGGGGTCATCAAGGCACTGCAGGATGAAGACCAGGCGGTGCGGCTGGCGGCGGTGGATGCGCTGGGGACGCTGAAGGACCCGCGGGCCATCGAGCCGCTGATCGAAGCGGTGGGCGACAAGCACGCCGGGGTGTGCATGGCGGCCAATTCCGCCTTGCGCGCCATTACCGGGCACCGGGTGGATATTCCCGTGGGATGGGACGCGAACACGATCCGCACCTATCGCAAGCCGCTCTGGACCGCGTGGTGGGAAACGAACAAGGCGACCGTCGCGAAATAGGCGCCCGGCACCCGCGTTCGATGGGGTGCCGGCATACGGGCGAACCCGTGATGGAGTGTGATTGGAGGACAACACAATGTTGACATGGCGTGTCTGGATCATCGTCGGATGCCTGGCGGCATGGAGCAGTGCGCCCACGCAGGGACCCGCGGCGGAAGAGCGCGGGCAGGAGCCCGTCTGGCCGGCCGAGTGGACGGCCTTCGGGCCGGTGCCGCCGGTCCGGGACATGGAGCGAGCCGGCGTGCCGGACATAATGGATTTGCTGCCCGGAGAACACCTGGCGGCCATCCCGCGGGAACTAGAGATTGACGGCCAGCGGTATCCGGGCCGGACCGTGCGCCTGGAGGAATGCCGGATCGACCTTGACCTGGGCGTGCAAGGCGTTCCGCGCGGCTCGATGATGTACCTGATGGCGCCGGTCCGCGCGGGGGCGGCCGCCACGCTGCGGATCGGGGCGGGCGCGGACTGGTGGATGCAGTGGTGGCTGGACGGCCGGCCGGTCTTTGACACGCTGCTCAAGGGCAACCAGAAGGCCGTTGCCTTCACCAACCACCTGTTCGAGGTGCCCTTGACCCGGGGCGAGCATGTCCTGGCGGTGGCCGTCATCCGCGGGAAGGGGACGTTCCTCTTTGCCGCCGGCGGGCCGGAAGACTTGAAGAACCCGCCGATACCCAAGCCGCTGACGGAATACGGCCGGGCGATGGCAAACTGGCGGAAGGTTCTGCTGGGGCGGAAAGCTTCGGTGGCGAATTCCGCCGAGTCACTCCGCGAGTTCCGCCGCGCCCTCGAGCTGGCCGCGACCGACGGCGAGAAAGTCGAGGCGCACCTGGCCATCGGGAGCACCCGCCTGGCGGAGTATGATGATCACGACAGCGCGGCCATCCGGGCGGAGTACGAACAGGCACTGGCGCTCAAGGACCTAACGGGGACGCAGCAGGCCGAGGCCTGGCTGGGAGTCGCCGAGACCCGCCTGATGGACCGGGACTACACGGCAACCCGGGACGCGTGCGCCAAGGCCCGCGCCGCCTGCGGCGAGATCGATTGGATGTCCAAGGCCCAGATGCTGAATGCGCGCTCGTATTTTCAGGAACGCGACTGGGCGGCCGCGCGGCGCGAATTTGCGCGGCTGCTGGACATGTCAGGCTTGAATCCCCAGATGAAATGGGAAGCGCGGGCGCTGTGGGCGGCGATTCCCGTTCAGGCGCAACTGCGGGCCGATAGGCCGCGCCTGTTCTTCAATGCCGAGACGTGGCCGGCCGTCAAGGAGCGCGCGCTGACCGTGGAGCGGGAGCTGTTCGATTCCATGAAGACCCGCCTGGATGCCATTTCCCTCGATGCCGCCCAGTCGGGCAACTGGGCCAGCCCGGACCAGGGCACCGGCCAGATCGGCGTCATGGAGGCGGCCTTCGTCTACCGGGTGACGGGCGACCCGCTGGCTCTGGAAAAAGTGCGGCGCATGCTCCGGGCCAGCGCGGAGGACGGGTGGGGGCAGAGCTACAGTGCGTCCACCTATATCCGGTGGGCGGCGGCGCTCGACTGGGTCTGGAACGACCTCGTTCCGCCGGAACGCGCCGCCCTGGCCAAGGCCCTGATGCGCTTCGCGGGCCAGTGGATGACCGACACCAGGGCAAAGAACCAGCTCGCCGGCTGGCCGCACTATTACACGGGCAGCATGTGCGCGCTGGCCGGGATCGCCCTGCTCGATCCGGAGGCCGACGATGGGACGTATGCCCAGGCGCTGTCGCTGCTCGGCATAGGGCTCAGCCAGTACCGCAACCGGTTCGCCAGCCTCGTCGAGCGCTCGGGCGACGACGGCGTCTGGCAGACCAACATCGAGTACGACCTGAATACCGTGCCCACGGCGGTCTGGAGCTTCCTGTACGCCTGGCAGCCGGCCATGGGCGCGCCGCTGCCGGCTGAGTGGTCGGTCGTGGGCATCTCCCCGCACCTGACGCTGCGGATGGTCGTGGATTTTGTCGCGAAGCACTATCGGCACATGAACTACGCCGGCCATTCCAACGGCGCGTGGGGGTATGGCGAGATGACCTCCAACTATCTCTACGACAACCTGGGCCATTTTCTGCATCTGTTCGGCGAGTCGGATCCGGAGCAGGCAGCCATCGCCGGGTATGTGCGGCGCTGGATGGTCGAGACCGGGGCGGGCCCCGGGGACGGCCCCTATCCGCTGTTCCGGTTCCTGATGACGGGCCTCGAGAAGACGCCGCCGGATCTCCCGAAAGGCCTGCCGGCGGCCCGGTTTTTCGAGAGCATCGGGCTGGTGCTCATGTCCTCCGGGTTCGGCTCGAACGAGACCTACGCCCTGTTTTCACAGGGCGGCGGCATGTCCGGCAGCCGGCATGATTACGACGCCGCCCACTTTTCCATCTACAAGGGCGGGTTCCTGGCCCTGGACACGGGCGTGCGGTTCGCCCTGCCGCATTCGCCCAATTACCGGCACCAGACGGTGGCCCACAACGCCGTGCTGATTCGCATGCCCGGCGAGCAGTTCCGGCCCTGCGAAACCCCGGTCGAATCCAACGCCGGCGGCCAGAACCAGCCCCCGCAGTCGGCCCGACCGCTGGCCTTCGAAACGCACCGGCTCTACGCCTACACGGCGATTGACGCCGCGCCGGCCTACCACGCGAACAAGTGCGCGCAGATGACGCGCCAGTTCGTCTTCCTGCCGCCAAACCAGTTCGTGGTGTTCGACCGCGTGACCTCGAAGCAGGCTGACTACCCGAAGACCTGGCTGCTGCACACGGCCAACGAGCCGCACATCACGGGGCGGGAGTTCCGGGCCGACCAGGGCGAAGGCCGGCTCTTCTGCCGGACGCTGCTGCCGGCGGACGCCGAGCTGGAGCCCATCGGCGGGCCGGGCAAGGAGTTCTGGGCCGACGGGCAGAACTGGCCGATCGTTCACGTGTCCAACGCGGAGGACCGCGGCAATTGGTGGGAACGGTACGGGCGCGGAAACAAGGAGCCGCCGGAGACCATGGGCCGCTGGCGGGTCGAGGTCAAGCCGGGCGCCGCCCGGACGGATGACTG
>CAZUYI010000297.1:0-3889 GCA_964624095.1 uncultured Verrucomicrobiota bacterium
GGTGTTGCGCGTATATGTCTCGATGGTGCGTATACCCCGCTCGCAGAGGATGATTTGGCGGTTGCCTTCCGCGCAGATGTATTCGGCCGCCATCAGCAGTTCCTCGACGGTGGCGGCGAAACTGCGCTTGAGCAGGATGGGCCTGGACGCGCGCCCAGCCCGGGCGAGCAGCGAGTAGTTCTGCATGTTGCGGGCGCCGATCTGGATGATATCGGCCACCGGCTCGACCCGCTCGAGCGAGGCGTGGTCCACCGCCTCGGTGACGATGAGCAGGCCGGTTTCCCGGCGGACCGCGGCCAGGATCTCGAGGCCCACTTCGCCCAGCCCCTGGAAGCTGTAGGGCGAGGTCCGGGGCTTGAAGGCCCCGCCGCGGAACACCCGGGCACCGGCCGCTTTCACCCGGCGGGCAATGGTCAGCGCCTGCTCCGCGCTCTCCACGGCGCAGGGCCCGGCCATGACGACCGGGCGTCCGCCGCCGATCCGCACCCCGCCGAGCTCGATGACCACCGGCTCCGGATGCGTCTCGCGGCTGACCAGCTTGTAGGGCTTGGAGACAGGGATCGTTTCCTTGACGCCCGGCATCAGCCGCAACCGTGAGTCGTCCACCGGCCCCGGGTTGCCGACGATGCAGACGGCGGTCCGCTGGGCGCCGGGCATGGGCACGCCGCGGTAGCCGAGCGCCTCGATTTCGCGGATGACGGCCCGAACCTGGTCTTCGGACGCGTCGTTGTTCATTACGACCAGCATCAATTTTCTCCTTGAATAATGGCCTCGCCCCGCGCGGCTTACGGGCCGTCGGTCCCGCCGCTCACGACCGGCAGGACGATCCGGGACGGATGCCCAGCCGAGCAATGGATCGTGTTGCGCGCCGCGGACGCCTGGGCGAAGGACGGAACCGGCTCGTAGGTGTTCGGGTGCACCTCGTATTTCGGGCTATCGCTGCTCATCACGCGGACGGCGATCCGGTGCCCCGCATCGAACACGTAGGCCGTGCTCCACAAGTCCATCCTGAGCGTGTAGACCGCGCCCGGTTCCAGCGGTGTGGGCGCGTCAAACCCGTTCACGTAGCGCGCGAGCATGGCGCCGTCGCGCACGAGGGCCTCGTAGCCGTCCGGATAGACGTCCACCAGGTGCGCCATGAAGGCCGTGTCGGGCGCGTCCGAGCCGACCTCGAGTTCCGCCCAGACCTTGCCGGTGATTTCCAGCGGCGCCTCGAGCGGGGCCGAGACGAACCGGAGCATATCGGCGCGGCCGGCGAGCGGCCGCTGGTCGGCGGGACCCGGCGACCCCATCCGGGTGCCGCCTAGCGACGGGACGGGGTTGGTCGGACAATGGACATAGGAGAGCGCGGCGGCCGGCTCGACCGGCGGGTTGGTGGCCAGCCCGCCCGCGGCGTGGAGATAATACGGCGTGGGCGTGTGCGGGACGGGCCACGTGTGCGCCGTCTTGAAGACGTTGCCCGGCGAATTCGAGGCGCCCATCAGGAAATACACCAGGACCGACTGCGCGGGCATGTTCGTGCACGTGCCCTTGAGCACCTCGAGGAAGCCCGGCATCGAAACCGACGGCGACGCGCGCGCGTTGGAAAACCGCCGGCCCTGCATCAGTCCGTGCCCGGAGGGCCCCATCCGTACGAACGCCTTCGCGGAAGGCCCGTAGGCCTCGAAATAATCGAGCGGCGCCTCGCCGAAAATGTCGTACCAGCCGCTGGCCGCCAGGAAGACGCACGTGTTGGAGGCCGCGCTCTGCCGGACCCGGGCCGCGTAGGCCGCGCGGTCGAACGGCTGGAGCGTCGGCCGGGGCCAGTATGCGAGGGGCGCGCCGAAGTTGCTCAGCCAGTTATACATCTGACGCCGCACGCCATTGTGAAACGTCCAGTATAGGTGCGCGCTGCCCCCGGAATTGATGGTCGAGACCGCCACCAGGTGCGGGGGATTGGCCAGCATGGCCATATAGGCCGCGAACCCGTGCCCGCTGTTGCCCCGCATGCCAACCCGCCCGTTACACCACGGCTGGCTGGCGACCCACTCGACGGTGTCGTACCCGTCGTTGATATCCGCGTCGAACGTGAAGTAATCGCGTCCCTCGCGGCCTTCCGAATCGCCGTCGCCGCGCAGGTCCTGGGTCACCAACGCCAGGGTTTCGCCCTTGAGCGCAGCGGCTTCCGCGAGGGCGGCGCTCCAGCGGTCGTAACCCGAGCGCACCAGGACCGCCGGCCACGGGCCGGGCCCGGGCGGCAAAAACACTTCCGTGGCCAGCCGGGCGCCGTCGCGCATGGGCATCATGACCGTGACATTCGTGGAGCCGGCCGGGAAGTTGGACAGCACCAAGCCCACCCGGTGCGCATCGCGCTCCGCGCGGGTAAGCCGGCCGTCGCCGTCGGTATCCGCCGCCGGGTACCGGGCTTGGTACGACTTCAGTGCGGTGAGCTGCCGCGCCTCTTCGGCCTCCTGCCCCACGGCGGCGGCCCGGATCAGGCTGGCGTTGAGCGTGACGCTGACGATCCCGATTACGGCGGCGCGGAAGGCAAACATGCTGGCTCCTATTTTGTGATCATCCGGCGTCTGGCCTCTGGTGTCTGGCCTCCGGCTTCACTGCTGCCGTAGGCGGGCCTCCGCGCGAAGACGGTGCAGGCGCTCGGTGAATCCGCCTTCGCGCTCAAAGGCCTGCGCCTGGGCGGCCAACTGACGGTCGAGCCAGTGACAGCATAGATTCAGGAGCGACAGTCAGGTCATAGATCAGCTGCGCGAGTTGAAAGCTCTTGAGCTTCCGGTATCCGCCGTGAGCCGAAATCAGGGATTCGCCGTTCAAATGGAAGGGCCTCGAAATGAAAGGGCTGCGATCCTCGCCAACCGTACGGCTGACCGACCTGCCGCGCATAGGCGCCAACTCGTTTTCTGCCGCTTGAAAGCCCTGCGTAGCGCTTGGGCGAAGCAGGCGCTTGCCCTGCGTAGCACTTGGGTGAAGCAGGGTCACCACAACCGGATCAGCGCGCCTTTGGGCAGGAACTCGAACGCGCCGATATCCACCTGGCGGCTGAACGGGTCCGCGCGCGCGTGCCCGTCGAGGTCCCTGGCGCCCTCGACCCAGGGGTGGTTGGTGCCGGCATTGACGCAGGGCGAGTCGAAAGTCAGCCGCCAGTTGGCGTTCTCGGGGTCCGCGAACTGCGGGTAATCGGGGATGTTGCGCTCGCCCGGCAGGCTGCCTGCACCCGGCGTGCAGCAGTTCGTGAAGCCGTTATAGATGTCATAACCAAGATCGTCCGTAATATCGGCCGAGTCATTGGAATAAATGATCGTATTGATGATGGCATTGGTGCGATTAAGATACATGCCGCCGCCGCCGCTGGTGCCCGCATAGTTGCTCACGACCGTGCAGTTCTCGATCCAGTTGCCCTCGATGAGCGGCGTGCCAGTCCCCCACGCCTCGATTCCGCCGCCGCGGGTCGTCCCTCTATTGCGGGTTACCAGGCAATTCATGACTTTCATTTTCGAGGTGTGGCAGATCATTCCGCCACCAAAGATCGCGACGTTTTCCTCCAGCACGCAATCCGCCACCGTGCACGTGCTGCGGGAGCAGGCGACCCCGCCGCCGCCCGAATCCGCGGTGTTTTGCCGGATGACGCAGTTGGACACGACCGCCCCTCCCATGCCATAGATCCCTCCGCCACGCGCGGTAGCGGTACCCCCGGTCCCTGTATAATTTTCGCTGATATCCGGGCAGTTCACAACGAACCCGCCGTTGACAGAGATTCCGCCGCCGCTGCTCCGGCTCTCGTTCTGCCGCACCGTGCAGTTTGAAACGATCGCGCCGGATAGAACATAGGCCCCGCCGCCATCCGTCACACTGTAATTGCTGGACAGCGTGCAATGCGTTACGAAAGCTTGTG
>CAZUYI010000298.1:0-3887 GCA_964624095.1 uncultured Verrucomicrobiota bacterium
GGAGCACGCCGAACTCGCCGAGCGCCTAATGCGCGCGCGCAACAACCTGGGCGTCATATTCATGGACGCCGGCCGCCACGACGAAGCACGCAGCCAGTTGCGGGCCGGACTCGCCCTGGAGCCGGATTCGGGCACGCTGCGCTACAACTTGGCGCTGAACGAGCTGCATGCCGGCCGGCCCGGCGAAGCCCTGCACCAGTATGAACTCGCCCTGCGCCTCTACCCGAAGGCCGTCCCGACCCTGCGCGCACTGCTGCCGCGCCTGCTGGCCTGCCCCGACCTGACTCCTGCCCAGCGCGATGCCGTGCTCCGCCTGACGGAGACCGACGCCGCCCGCTAGCCCCCGGCATCCGTTGGCGCCGCCCTCCGAGAGCGGCGCAGAGGGCGCCACGATCGTGCTTGGCCTCGCGGGCGCGGGGCAGGGTGCATTTGCATTGACAAACCGACACGCATTCGCCATCGTGACGGCCTTACCCATTGGAACTCCCGGAGGCACCATGAGCGAGTTGAAAGGCAACATGTTGATTGCGCAGAGCGGCGGTCCATCCATGGTCATCAACCGCAGCCTGGTGGCTGCCGTGCTCGAGGCCAAGCGGCACCGTGCCATCCGGTCTATTTATGGGGCCTTGCACGGGATCAAGGGGATTCTGGGCGACCGGCTGGTGGATCTGGGCCAAGCGCCGGAGCCCGCGCTGAACGCCGTGGCGGCCACGCCCTCGTCGGCCCTGGGCAGCGTGCGCAAGAAACCCAAGCCCGAGGAGTGCCGCGCGATGTTCGAGATTATGCGGGCGCACGGCATCCGCTATTTCTTCTATATCGGCGGCAACGATTCGGCCGAAACCGCGCACATCGTCAACGAGCAGGCCAAGGCCACCGGCTATCCGCTCTGCTGCATGCACATTCCCAAGACGATTGACAACGACCTGCGAGAGAACGACCATACGCCCGGGTTCGGCAGCGCGGCCCGGTTCGTGGCCTGCGCCGTGATGGGCGGCGACCTTGACAACCGCGCCCTGCCGGGCGTCAAGATTGATATTGTCATGGGCCGCCACGCGGGATTCCTCACGGCCGCCGCCGCCCTGGCGCGCCGGCGGCCGGATGACGGCCCGCACCTGATCTACCTGCCGGAGCGCCCGTTTTCGGTGGATCGCTTCACGGCCGACGTCCGGCGGGTGTACCAGTCGCTGAAGCGGTGCGTGGTCGTGGTTTCCGAAGGCATAGCCGACGAGCGCGGCACGCCCATTGCCGCCGCGTTCTCGAAGGAAGTGGACGCGCACGGCAACGTGCAATTGAGCGGGTCGGGCGCGCTGGGCGACCTGCTGGCCTCCCACATCAAGGCCAAGGCCGGCATCGAACGCGTACGGGCGGACACCTACGGCTACCTGCAACGCTCGTTCCCCGGGATCGTGTCCGAGACCGACGCCCGGGAAGCCGCCGAGGTCGGCCGGCTGGCGGTGCGCTGGGCGGTCGAGGAGCAGGCGGACGGCTCGGTGGCGATCCGCCGGACGCCGGGCCCGCGCTATGACATCACCTACCAGCGGGTGCCCCTTGAGGCCGTGGCGAAAACGACGCGCCACATGCCCGACGCCTTTATCCACGAGGCGGGCAACGATGTGACGCCTGCCTTCCTCGACTATGCGCGGCCGATCGTCGGGCCGCTGCCGGAGACGGCCCTGCTCGAATGCGGGCCGGTCCCGCCGGCCCGGCCCGCGCCGGAGCGGACAGCGAGCTAGCGAGTACCGGGCGCGGCGGAGGCTCCGCATGATCTCGTCAGACCGGCGCATTCTGGAAGCCGCCCGGACCGCGCAGCGGGCGGCCTACGCGCCCTATTCGCGGTTCGCCGTGGGCGCGGCCGTGCGGGCCGGAGCCGGCCGGATCGTTGCGGCCGCGAACGTGGAAAACGCGTCCTACGGGCTGACCATCTGCGCGGAGCGCGCGGCCGTCTGCGCGGCGGTGGCCGCCGGCTGGCGCCGCCTGGACGCCGTGGCCATCGTGACGGGCGGCCCGGCGCCCGTCCTGCCCTGCGGGGCCTGCCTGCAGGTGTTGGCCGAGTTTGCCGGGCCGGATCTGCTCATTCTGTCCGCCACCGCCCGCGACATGGCACACCCGCTGCGAACCCGGCTCGGCGAGTTGCTGCCGCGCGCCTTCCGCCTGGACCCCGGCCCGTGAGTTCGACGTTTTCCATGCCCGCCACGCCCCTGAGCGACGGCGCCCGTGCCACGGCGCGACGCCTGAGGCAGGCGGGCTATACCGCCCTGTGGGCCGGCGGCTGCGTACGCGATCTGCTCATGGGGCGGACCCCGAAGGACTACGACATCGCCACCAACGCGACGCCGGACCAGGTGGCAGGGCTGTTCGAGCGAGCCGTTACGACGGGCAAATCGTTTGGCGTGGTCCGCGTGCGGCTGGCCGGATTCGAATACGAGGTGGCGACCTTCCGGCGGGACCGCGCCTACCGCGACGGGCGCCATCCCGAGGGCGTCGAGTTCACCGATCCACAAACCGACGCCCAACGCCGCGACTTCACCATCAACGCCCTGTTCATGGACCCGGAGACAGGCGCCGTCCGCGACTACGTGGACGGCCGCCCCGACCTCGAGGCGCACCGCATCCGGGCCGTCGGCCGGGCCGAGGAGCGGTTTGCCGAGGACCACCTCCGCATGCTGCGGGCCGTGCGCTTCGCCGCGACCCTGGACTTCGACCTGGAGCCCGGCACCGCGGACGCCATTCGCCGGCTGGCGCCGAAGCTGGCAGCCATCAGCGTCGAGCGCGTTCAGCAGGAATTGACCCGCTTGCTCCTCGAGGCGCCCCGGCCAGGCGCCGGGATCGAGCAACTCCGGGATCTCGGCCTGCTGCACGTCATCCTGCCGGAACTCGATGCCCTGGTCGGCCAGCGCCAGCCGCCGCAGTTTCACCCCGAAGGCGATGTCTGGACGCACACGGTCCTGATGTTGAACCAGATGCGCCAGCGCGACGCGCGCCTGGCCTATGCCGTCCTGCTGCACGACGTGGGCAAGCCGCCCACCGCCCGCCTGGTGGACGGCCGGATCCGGTTTGACCGCCATGCGGCCGTGGGGGCCGTGCTGGCGGAATCCGCCCTGCGGCGCCTGCGCCTGCCCAACGACGACCTCAAGGCCATTGTGTACAGCATCGCCAACCACATGCGGTTCATGGACGTGCAGCGCATGCGCAAGGCGACGCTACACCGGCTGGTCGGCGCGCCGACCTTCCCGCTCGAACTGGAGCTGCACCGGCTCGACTGCGCCGCGAGCCACGGCGACCTCTCGAACTACGAGTTCCTGGTCGCGTTCCAGAACGCCTGCAACGCCGAGCCGGCGCTGCCCCCTCCGTGGGTGACCGGGACCGACATCCTCCGGTTGGGTATTCCCGCCGGCCCGGAGATCGGCATCTGGAAGCAACGTGTGTATGACCTCCAGCTTGAAGGACGGGTTGCGTCCCGCGACGCCGCGCTGGACTGGCTGCGCGACGCCCTCTCGCGCCGGCCGGGCCGCCCCGCCGGAGCCGGGCCTGAAGCCCCGCAGCCGGAACCGGCGCCCTGACGGCGCGTCTTTTTCCTGTCGCTTCTTTTTCCTTGAATTCGGCACCCGCCCGGCCTTTAATAAGCCCAAGAACCCTGCGTGGGCTTGTGCCGGCATACGCCGGATTGCCCGCTCAGGAAGCCGCGGCCCGAGGGATGGGAGCGCACCATGACGACAACGCCGGCCCCGCTCAACACCCTGATCCTATCCATTTACCGCGAGCTGGCGGAGGATTTCCAGGCCACCGCGGACGCGGCTCGCGCCACGCATCCCGCGCTGGCGTCCCTGCCCATCCGCTTCGACATCCTGGCCGGCGATCCGCACCAAGACCCGTCGTTTGAAGAACTG
>CAZUYI010000299.1:0-3880 GCA_964624095.1 uncultured Verrucomicrobiota bacterium
ATTCCAGGCGCCGGACGGCAAGCCGCGGCGGGCCTTCGAGTTCCCCGCGCCCGCCTCGGTTCCGAAGGGGAGCTAACGAGACGGCTGTCCACGAACGCAAAACGACACACACAAGGGGATCCCGGTATGAAGCAAGGCATGGGGCGATCTCGGTGGGTTGGAGTGGCAACGTGCGTGGCATTCCTGGGGGGCGCGGGAGGGCATGCCGCCACCCCGGAGCCGGTCGGGCAGGACGCCTATGTCCTGGCCTACGAGACGTTTATGGACGGCGACCTGGCCGCCTGGCGCGACGCCTTCGCCGCGGTGCGAGACCTGCCGGGCGCCGACCCGGCCAGCGCGGCGGACGCCGGGGCGCGGGTCGGCTGGCTCTACGAAGTCGCGCAGCGCCTGGCGGAGGCCGAGGATGCCTTCGAGCAGGTGCGCGCCAACACGAATGCCCCGGCGGTCTACCGGGCCGAGGCGGCCATCGGGATCGGGCAGTGCCGGTTCGACGCCGGGGACATGGCCGTCGCCTCGAACGCGTGCGAGGAGGCCCTGGAACGGCTCCGGCAGGGGCCGGTGCCGGCCGCGGACAAGTCGTATGCCAAGTGGCTGAACGACTATGCCGTGTCGCTCCGGGACCTGACGGGCCTCTCCGAAGACGATCCCTATTATAACAACCGGATGCGCCAGCGCGCCGTGAAATGGCCCTCGCCCCTCGAGGTGGCGGCCCGCGAAGCCGTGCTGCAGCGCTGGATGGCGGCGCGGGGCCTATCCCCCGAGCGCTGCTGGCTGAAAGGGCGCTGGGCCTTCGGAACCGCGTCGCCCGCGTCGCCCTACCCGGCGGCGGGGTTTCCCTATGCCTGGGAATTCGAGAACGGCGCCCTCGACGGCCTGCGCCTGACGCAGGGCCTCGAGCGTGTGCGCTCGGACGCCGGCTGCCTGGCGTTTACCACGGGTACCAACGCCGGGTTCGGGTGGGGCCGGAGCGCGCGGTCGGACCCGAGCCCGGCCCTGCGGTTCGGGTACGCGACCAACCTGCACGAGACCTGCCCGACGCTCAACCAGGTTCGGGTGCGGTTGCGTCAGTCGCTGCCCGAAAGCGCCTGGCGCGTGCGCGTGGGCACGCTGCCCAAGCGGAAATTGAGCGGGTACGAAGGCTGGGACTCGGAGCCCGTGCCGGTGCGCGGCACGGACTGGCAGGAAATCGTCTTCAAGGTCGGCGCCGGCCGACCGCCGTACCTGGGGGTGCAATTCTTCTGCGACACGCCGGGGAACGACGTCGAGGTGGACTGGGTCCGCCCGGAAGTCAGACCGGGCACGGTCTGCGTGCGGCGGGAACTCGTGCTGCCGGCCGCGGCGCGCTGGGTCAAGGTGTCGGTATCGGCCGCCAGCCGGTTCCGGCTGTATGTGAACGGGCGGGACGCGGTGCGGTCGGCGCCGCGGATCGACTACCGCCAGATCTGGAACGTTGAGCTCGATCCGGGCGCGTTCCGGCCGGGGACGAATGTCGTCGCGCTCGAGATCGAAGGCTTTACCCAGTTCCTGCTCGACGGCGCGGCGCTGTGCATGGACGGGACCACCCTGCGGTTCGACAGCAACGATGAAACCTGGCGCACGGGTATTCCGGCCGCCGGCCGTGACTGGACACGGCCCGGCAGCGCCGAGGCCGCCGGCTGGCCGGCGGTGCGGGTCGTGGCGGAGCCGCCGAACCCGCTGGAGCGGTTCTGGTTCAACCCGTCGTACAAGGGTGGCATCGGGGTCGAGCCGGCCGACGGCCGGCCTCAGCCGGTGTTCGGGTGCCGGGAGCCGGTATCCTTCCGGATTTCCGTGCCGGCGCGCGCGGGCGAGCGCCCGGAGGTGCGCTGGCGCCTGCTCGACACGATGGGGCAGGGGTGCGTGCCGGAGGACCGCGAGGTGGCCTCGGGCGCGCTGCCCGTGCGGGCGGCGGACGGCCTGGCGGGCGCCGAGATGCGCTTCGAGCCCGGCGCGCTGGCCTCGAACGTAGCCTACGCGCTCGAGGTCGAGTGGCGGCTGGACGGCGCGCCGGTCGAGACGCGACTATACGAGTTGGCGGTGTGCGGGCCGGTGCCCTTGCCGGAGATCGCGGCGTCCACGAATTACACCGACGGCATGGAGCTGAAACAAGTCTGGGAAATGGACGCCGCCTCCGAGCCGCCGCCGGATGCCTTCGTCTCGTGCGACGGCAACGCGCTGCCGCGCCCGAGTTCGATCGTCGAAACCCCGCTCGGCCGGTTCCGGCAGCCCTATGGCGAACGCCAACTGGGTTCGCTCGGCGGCAGCCCATGCAACTACATTTCGTACCGGTACCGCATCGAGCATCCGGGCCGGCCGCACGTGGCCATCGCGGAGTATCCGGACGACACCGTGCGCTGCCAGGAAATGCGGATTACCGAGGACGGCTGCGTGCGCCGGCCGGGCCTCCTGAGCGGCGACGTGCTCGGCAACGATACCGTGGTGCTGGGTTTCGATAATCCGCTCACCCACGAGCTCCGCGAGCAGCATTGCCTGTTTTTCCCCGGGCGCCGCATGGGCACGATCTCCTTCCTCTCGCTGGCCATGCCGGGCTGGGACGCCACGACCGCCGCGCGCGTCGGCCGCATCCGCATCTACGAGGTGCTCGACGGCCCGCCGGCCCGCCGCATGGCCGACGCCCCCGGCCGGCGCAAGTGGGTGGGCCAGTTCACCGAGCGTGGCCCGTCCCAGATCCTCGCCAGTTGCCTCGGCACGCCGCTCCGGGACCTCTACCGGTTCACGGACTCCCCGGTGTTCTACCGCACCTGGCTGGAGGCGTCGGTCAACCTGGTCACACGCATGAAGTTCGCCGGCGAAAATGCCCATTTCATGGGGCAGTACATGTACGACCGCGTGCTCTATCCGAGCGCCTTCTCGGACACGATGGCCGTCAGCGGAAACGAGTCGGGCAGCCTGCGGGATTACGGCGTGCTGCTGGCCCGGATGTTCGCCGAAAACGACCTCGGCCTCTTCAGCGTGCTCCAGCTCGTGAGCTCAGAGCGGATTCCGCTGACCGCCGACGACGAGGCCGTGGCGGCCGGCGCGCCGACCTTCGCCCAGGTGGACCGGCAGGGCCGGCAGGTGCTGGCCCAGGGCGACATGGTCGCCCCGAACTGGATCCACCCGGCCGTGCGCGGGTGGTACGAACAAATCATCCGGGAAGTGACCGACCTCTACGCGGCCGAGCCGGGCTGGAAAGGCATTGCCTTGCACCAGCATGACACCGTGGGGCCGTCCTGGTTTGCCCCGCAGCGCGATCCGGGCGGCGCGAGCTTTGACGACGTCACCCTCGCGCGGTTCGAGGCCGACACCGGCCTGCGCGTGCCCGTGGACGCCGCCGATCCGGACCGGTTCGCCAAGCGGGCGGCCTGGCTGAAGGCCGAGGCGCAGCCGCAATGGACGCAGTGGCGCTGCGCAAAGATCCATGAGATTTACCGCTGGACGGTCGAGCAGCTCAAGGCGCGCCGGCCGGACCTCGACCTGATCCTGTATCCCTACGCCAGCTACCTGGTGCCGCCCTACGACGAGGCGCCGGAGGACGCGCTGCCGTCGCTGTTCGATTACGGGCGCCGGGGCGGCATTGACCTCGAGCGCGTCAAGACCGATCCGGACATGATCCTGGCGGCTAACATCTTCGTGAGCGTCGAGGTCGGCGGCGTGGACACCATCAGCGGCGATTTCGAGGCCTGGCTGCGCGGCAAGCACGACCAGGTCGGGCGCGGCCGCGCGCTGGCGCACCGGGACTCGAGCCTGGCGCCGCTGGCCAACGACGGCAAGAACGCTCTGGCCGTGCGCTACAACTGGTACGAAGCCCAGCCGCGCGGGCCGGACTACTGGCTGTGGACGTTTTCCTCGCCGGAATCCT
>CAZUYI010000300.1:0-3878 GCA_964624095.1 uncultured Verrucomicrobiota bacterium
AGCGGGTTCGACGACATGTGGCGCGACAAGATCCTGGGCTTTGACGCCCACGTGACCGTCTCGCGGCCGGGCCTGATCGAGGGCGAGCCCGACTTGGGCCCGCTGCTGGAGTCCGTTCCCGGGGTGGCGGGGGCGGCGCCGTGCGTGCAGGGATTGGTGTTCGTGCAGCACAACGGCCGGGTACAGACCCCGCTCATGCGCGGAATCGAGGTCGCGCGCGAGCGCCGCGTGAGCCGGATCCCCGACTGCCTGGTGGCCGGCCGGTTCGAGATGGACGAGGACGAGGTGGTCATCGGCCGCGAACTGGCCCGGCGCCTGGACGTAACCGTCGGCGGCACACTGCTGGTGCATTCGCCGCAGGGATTGATGGCCGGCCGAGATGAGATCAGCCTGCCCGTCGAGCGGACCGTGGCCGG
This sequence comes from uncultured Verrucomicrobiota bacterium, assembly GCA_964624095.1. Taxonomy (GTDB): domain Bacteria; phylum Verrucomicrobiota; class Kiritimatiellia; order JAAZAB01; family JAAZAB01; genus CAZEVX01. The sequence goes on from CAZUYI010000300.1 coordinate 417, forward strand.
CATCTTCGAAATCGGCATGTGGGAATACGACGTGGGCTTCATGCTCATGCCCCTGGCCGCGGCCCAGGACCTCTACGGCCTGGAAGACGCCGTGCATGCCTGGCGGGTCATGACCGACGATCCGTTCCGGGCGCGCTCGGTGGCCGCGCGCATTGTCGACCGCCTGCGCGAGGCCTGTCCCGACGCCGCCGCGCAGACCTGGATGGATGCCAACCGCCAGTTGTTCGACGCGCTGCGAGTCGAAAAAAACATGATGTTCTTCCTGCTCATCTTCATCGTCCTCGTGGCGGCCTTCGGCATCACCAACACCCTCATCATCGTGGTAGTCCAGAAAACCAAGGAAATCGGGTTGCTCCAGGCGCTGGGCTTTGCCGCGGGAAGCATCATGCGCATCTTCTTCTGGCAGGGCTGGATCCAGGGCCTGTGCGGCACGGCGCTGGGCATCGGGCTGGGCCTGGTCACGCTCCATTACCGCAACGCGCTGATGCGCGGCCTGGCCTCTGTTCTGAACATGGAGTTGTTCCCCAAGGAGTTGTATCACCTGAGCGAAATCCCGTCGCGCACGAGTCCGGCCGATGTCCTCATGGTCGCCGTGCTGTCCCTGACCATCTGCACGCTGGCCGGCTTCATCCCGGCCTGGCGTGCCGCCCGGCTGAACCCCGCCCAGGCCCTGCGCTATGAATGACGGGTGTGCCATGCCCGCGCGCCCCGCCGGGGCGGTCCCGCTGCTCGAAGCCGAGCGGCTGAGCAAGAGCTACCGGCTCGGCGCCGCGCAGATTGCCGTGCTGCGCGGCGTGTCGCTGGCCGTGCGCCCGGGCGAGGTCCTGGCCATCGTCGGGGCCAGCGGGGCGGGGAAAAGCACGCTCCTTCACGTTCTGGGCGCCCTGGACCCGCCCGATGCCGGCGAGGTGCGGCTCCTGGGCCGGCCGGTCTATGCCGCGTCCGCGCGGCAGCGCACCCGCCTGCGCGCCCGGCACATCGGGTTCGTGTTCCAGTTTTATCACCTGCTTCCCGAACTCGATGTCCTGGAAAATGTCCTGCTGCCCGCGCTGAGCGGCCATGGCGCCGGACCGTCCGACCCGTCCGCCGGGCTCCGCGACCGGGCCCGCGCCCTGCTCGAGGCCGTCGGCCTCGCCCACCGCGCGCGCCATCGTCCCGCGGAACTGTCCGGGGGCGAGCAGCAGCGCGCCGCGCTGGCTCGCGCCCTGATGAACGAGCCGGACCTTGTCCTGGCGGACGAACCCACGGGCAACCTGGATTCGGTTACCGGCGGGCGCGTGTTCGATGCGCTCCTGGCCCTGACCCGCGGCCGAGGCCGCACGCTGGTGCTCGTGACGCACAACCCGGCGCTGGCCGGCGCAGGCGACCGGATCCTCGAACTCAAGGACGGGCGGCTGGACGCCTGGCCTTCCGAAGCCGGGGCCGAAAGGACGGCTGGCCCGGGGCCTTCGTGAATCCGGCGCGTGTCCGCCTCGCCGCCCGGGACATGGCCTGTTCGGCAGCCCAGCGCGCGCCGAACCCGGCGGCATGCCGGGCCCTTCCGTAGGCCTGCGGGCCGACCTGCCCGCAACGCCGCATCAACCGGCGGGTGATCCGCCCGCACCCCGCCGCGGCTGGGCTGCCGGCGGGACGCCTCCCGTCGCCCTCGCGCCTGGACATGCGCAGGCAGGGGCGGGCGGCTGGCAAAGCTTGCCTTTTCCCGCCGGGTGGTGTAGAGTAATGAACGGTTGGCGAACGGAGCGCGGAACCTCCCCGCTCCGGCGCCGAGCGGAGGCGCTGTGCGCGCGGAGCGCAAGAGGCGGGTTGTGCCCGGGTGGGGCAAGCCCCGCGGGTGATAGGAGCCGGGCATGAAAATATATCTGAATGGCGCGCTGGTGCCCGAACGCCAGGCGGTCGTGTCCGTGTTCGATCACGGCTTGCTTTACGGCGACGGGGTGTTCGAGGGCATTCGCGCCTACAATGGGCGCGTGTTCATGCTCGACGCCCACATCGACCGGCTGTACCGGTCGGCCCGGGCGATTGCCCTCACCATCCCGCTCTCGCGGGCGGACATGACCGCCGCAGTGGTTGCCACCTGCAAGGCCAACAAGACCCGCAACGGCTACCTCCGCCTCGTGGTGACCCGCGGCAAGGGCTCGCTCGGCCTCAACCCGTACACCTGCCAACGGCCGCAGATCATCATCATCGCGGCCACCATCCAGCTCTACCCCGAGTCCTTCTATGCCCAGGGCCTCAAGGTCGTCACCGCCGGGACGATCCGCAACCATACCGAGTCGCTCAGCCCCGCCATCAAGAGCTTGAACTACCTCAATAATATCCTGGCCAAGATCGAGGCCATCAACGCGGGCGTGGAAGAGGTCATCATGCTCAATCCCCAGGGATTCGTGGCGGAGGCCACCGGGGACAATGTCTTCATGCTCCAGGGGAACCGGCTCCTGACCCCGCCCGTCAGCGCCGGCGCCCTCGAGGGCATCACGCGCAACGTGGTCATGGACCTGGCGCGCGCCGACGGCCTGGACGTGTGCGAACGCGTGCTGACTCGCTACGACCTGTATACGGCCGACGAAATGTTCCTGACGGGAACGGCCGCCGAGATCATCAGTGTCATCGAAATGGACCGGCGTCCGATCGGCACCGGCAAGCCGGGCGCCCGGACGCGCGCCTTGACGGCCCGGTTCCGCGAGTTCGCGGCGTCCCACGGGACGCCCATCCGCTAACCCGGCAACGACATGAACGACGCGCTCCGATGCGAACAGTGCGGGAAGCATCCGGCCACGGTGCACTGGACCGAGATGGTCAACAGCGCCGTCCGCAAGCTGCATCTTTGCGAGGCCTGCGCGGCGGCCAAGGGGCTGGACGTGAATAACCCGGCGGCCTTTTCCAAGCTGCTGCTCGGGCTGGGCCCCGCCCCGTCCGAACGGGCGCGGAAGCAGGACGAGGCCTGCCCGGAATGCCACCTGCGCGCGTCGGATTTCAAGAAGACGTCCCGGCTGGGGTGCGCGGCCTGCTACACCCGGTTTGCCGCCGACCTTGCGCCGCTTCTGGCCTCGATGCACAAGGGGACACGGCATGCCGGGAAAGTGCCCTCCAAGGTCCGGGTGCCGGCCGGCCCGCCGCCGTCGCTGGCCTCCCTGCGGCAGGCACTCGAGGCGGCCGTGGCGGCCGAACAGTACGAGGACGCGGCGCGGCTGCGCGATCAGATCCGGCGCCTCACGGAACGGGAGGCCGCGCCGCCCGGCAGTCCCGCAGCGGGTGGAGCATGAACCTGACGGACGACCTGCTCAAGCAGCCGGGCGCCTGGCTCAAGGTCGGCGCGCCGGCCGGCATCCTGGTCAGCAGCCGGGTGCGCCTGGCGCGCAATCTGGACGGGGTGGCCTTTCCCGGCTGGGCCGGCGAAGAAGAGGCCGCGGCGGTCTGGCGCCGGGTGGCGCCTCTGTTGGAAGCCCTGCCGGGCTTCGAGGT
>CAZUYI010000301.1:0-3862 GCA_964624095.1 uncultured Verrucomicrobiota bacterium
AGGTCCGGGGTCGGCGTGGGCTTCGGGCTGAATACGCCCAGTTCCTTGATCTCGGCGCTGTGGCCGGTGCCCATGAAGCGGATGCGGTCGCCGGGCCGGAGGCGCCCGTCCACGATGCACACGTAGGGCATGACCCCGCGGTACGGGTCGTAGATCGAATCGAAGACCAGCGCTCGCGTCGCGCCGCCGGGGTCCGTGCGCGGCGGCGCGATCTGCGCCACGATCCGCTCCATGAGCTCCGGCACGCCCTCCCCCGTCTTGGCGCTCGTGTGGACACCGTCGGCGATGTCCAGGCCCAGCAGGTCCTTGAGCTGCTGGGCCACGGCCGCCAGGTTGGCCGTCGGCAGGTCAATCTTGTTGATCACCGGGATGATCGTGAGGTCGTGCTCCATCGCCAGGAAGGCGTTGGCCACGGTCTGGGCCTCGACGCCCTGCGCGGCGTCCACCACGAGCAGCGCGCCGCTGCAGGCGGCCATGCTGCGCGAGACCTCGTAGCTGAAGTCCACGTGGCCGGGCGTGTCGAGCAGGTTGAACTCGTAGGTCTGGCCGTCGGACGCCCGGTAGCGCATGGTCACGGGATGGCTCTTGATCGTGATCCCGCGCTCGCGCTCGAGGTCCATGCTGTCCAACAGCTGGTCGCGGAACTCGCGCGCGTCCACGGTATGCGTCAGTTGCAGCATGCGGTCGGCCAGCGTGGACTTGCCGTGGTCAATGTGGGCAATGATACAGAAGTTGCGGATATGTGTGAGAGGCACGCTCATGGGAATGCGCCCGACGCGCCGGCCGCTCAGCCGGCGTCCCGGCAGTAGGCCGACGTTGCCCGCTCGCGCAGCAACCGCACGTCGTCCGCCATGCTCCGGGCCTTGTACAGGGCGCTCCCGGCTACCAGGCAGTTCGCGCCGGCGGCCGCCGCCCGGGGCCCGGTCTCCAGGTCAATGCCGCCGTCCACCGACAGGTTCAGCGGGCGCGCCCCCCCCTCGCGGCCCGCGGCGCGCGCCCAGCGCCGGAGTGCCGCCAGCTTCGGCAGCACGGTCGGAATGAACCGCTGGCCGCCAAACCCGGGATGGACGCTCATGCAGAGCACTTCGTCGGCCTCGTCCAGGAACGGGGCCAAAGCCTCGAACGGGGTCTCGGGATTGGCCACGATGCCCGCGGTCGCGCCCAGCGCGCGGATCGCCCGCAGCGTGCCCGCCACGTCGCATTGCGATTCCACGTGCAGGGTCAGGGTCGCCGCCCCCGCTTCCACGAAGGCCGGCGCCAGCCGGTCGGGCCGCGTCAGCATCAGGTGTACGTTGAGCGGCAGACGCACAGTGCGCCGCGCCATCTTCACTACGTCCGGACCCATGCTCAGGTTCGGCACGAAATGGCCGTCCATGATGTCCAGGTGCAGCGCGTCGGCGCCCGCCGATTCCGCCGCGCGCGCGGAGTCCGCCAGCCGGCCGAAGTCGCCGGCCAGGAGCGAGGGCCAGATCTGAATCCGTGGTTGAGTCATGCCCGAAAACCCTACCAGAATTGCGGCGCGCACGCAACGGTCATTCAACGGTCATTCGCGCGCAACCGCGCTTCCAAATGCTCGCGCGGTAGAGAGGACTGCCCTTTCGTTTGCCCGGTTTGAGGTTGCGCGGAAAGCGGTCGGAATCACTGACCATCAACAAACTCAACTCCTAGCTCAGAGTCGGTAACATCCATGATGGCGCACTGTGCCCTTCGCCGTGACCTCGTTTCGGGAACATTGTATTCGGCGTGACTGCATTGCCCGACAGCCCGTGTCGGCCATGACAGCCCGTGTCGGCCCGGACAGCCCGTGTCGGCCATGACAGCCCGATCGCCCCGCGTGACAGCGCCGACGGCCGGTTCTGCCAACCATGCCCCTTGATCTGGCGTCTGCGCACCATCTGATTCTGACAAATTAGAGTAACGATCGTTACTCTAATTTGACGGGTATTTTTGTATCCAACTATTTTAGAATGATCTGCGACAAGAACGATGGACGCGGAATCGTGGATGTAAACCGGTTCGTTCGTGCGACGCTACCTCCGCATAACCGGGTTTCTGGCTCACGGCAACAATCCCGTGATACAAGGCATCCCTTCCGGGTTCCCGATGGTCTACATCCACTTCCAAGGCAGCACGGGATTCCCCTCGGTCCCAGCAAGGCCCCCCCCGCCTCCCCACGAGCACTCGCCGCACTATGCAACGCCAGTTTTCGGAACTGCTGCACGCGCCAAGATCATTTGCGCTCGGAATCGGGTCGGAATCGGGTCATTGGCTCACATACGGGCCGTTTGCAGGTCAGAATCGGGTCATTACGGGTCAAATCGGGTCGTTGCGGGTCAGATCGGGTCATTGGCGTTCATGACGCGGCTGGCCGCGTAACGGCATGCCCGGGGCTTGACGGCTGGCAGGCGCGATCAGGCGCGGGCTCCGCGCAGGATGACGGTCTCGCCCGGCCGGAACACGATCTCGGCCGGCAGGGCGATGGGCCGGCCGCCGCGGGCCAGGCGCCGGGCCCCGTGCACGTCGAGGCGAACCCGGCCTCCGGCCAGGTGCCGGATCCGCACCTGGTGCACCACCTCGCCCGCTCGGTCCGCGCTGATCTCGAGCGGGCCGGCCAGCCGGATCCGGCTGAATGACACGTGAGGCCAGGCGGACGGGATACCGGGAAAGACGTGCAGCACGCCTCCGCACCAGTGTGCCAGCATGTCGAGCAACGCCGTGGCGGCCCCGAAGACGCCGTCGAGCTGCATGATCTCGTCGGCATCCGGCGCCGGCGTGAGACCCGGCGCGGCCCCGTGCACCGTGAAGCCAGGCAGGCGCGGCCGGTACACCGAGGCACGCCCCTCGTTCACGAACACGTCCTTCCAGAGCCGCAGCAGCGGGAAGGACGCCTCGCCCAGGCCGCCGCGCGCCTCGAGGATCGCGGCCCAGGGCATGCCCCATTCGCTCCACTGTCCCATCCCTTTCGATACCCAGTGCGCCAGCGTGCGGTCACGCAATGCCCGGCGCTGCGGCGTGAGCGGCCCGAGCGTGTCGAATGGATGCAGCGCCGCCAGGTGCGAGTGGTGCCGGTGGCTGTCGGTCAGGTCCTGGCCCGACCAGACGGCGATCCGTTCCGCGCCGGGCGGGCCGACGACGCTCCAGGGCGGCAGGCGCCGCCGCACGGCGCGCCACGAGGGCCGCGCCGGCCGGCCGAGCCGCCGGCTGGCCTCGATCAGGGCGCCGGCGAGCATGTGCAGGGCCGCGAGCTGGCAGGACGGGTCCCGGCCCGCGCGCTCGCCGGCCGCGTTGGCGAACTCGGGCGAGACGGCCAGCGGCAGGCTGAGCCGGCGCCGGCCGGCCTCGTCGAGGCGCGGCTCGAGCATCGCTTCCAGGGCGCGCATGACGCCGGCCATGAACGGGAAGGCCCGCTCGCGCAGAAAGGCTTCGTCGCCGGTGTGCAGGACATACTGCCAGTAGAGCCAGGCGGTCCACGCGGAGGCCATCGGGTCCAACACGCAACCGGGGCTGTAATAGAGCAGGTGCCCGCGGTCGGTCGTGCACATGCCCAGGTAGAGCCCGTCGTCAACGCCGAACAGGATCCGGGCATTGCGGCGGAGCACGGGTTTCCAGGCATCGAGCATGTCGAATAGCGGGCGCAGGTGCTCTGCCTGGCCGGCGGGGAAGGCCAGCGAATAGATCTGCTGGACATTCACATTGAAATGGTAGTCGCCGCCCCAGGGCGGCGGCTGCGTGTCCTCGATCCATGGCCCTTGCAGCCCGGCCGGCACCCCACCCCGCGGGTGGGTGGCGCCGCCGAACCGGAACAGGGTATACTTGAAAAAATCCCGGAAAGAACGGGCCGGGATGGCCAGCGCGGGCGCGC
>CAZUYI010000302.1:0-549 GCA_964624095.1 uncultured Verrucomicrobiota bacterium
CGAGGAGACATCGCATAGTCATGACAGGGTTCCCGCTAGCGATTGGACGCGCTCGTTGCCGCGCCGGACTTTTTCCTTCAGGCTCTGCTTGTGGGCCCTCAGCCGGGCGGCCAGCGCCGGCTGCTGCAGCGCCAGGATCTGCACGGCCAGCAGCGCGGCATTGACGGCCCCGGCGGGGCCCAGGGCCACCGTGGCCACGGGCACGCCGCCCGGCATCTGGACGGTGGACAGCAGGGCGTCGAGTCCGTCGAGCGCGCCGCCCTTGACCGGCACGCCGATGACCGGCAGGGTGGTGTGCGCTGCCAGCACGCCCGCCAGGTGCGCGGCGCCGCCCGCGGCGGCGATCAGGACGCGCACGCCGCGCCGGGCGGCGCCGGCCGCAAAGGCGGCGGCCAGCTCCGGCGTACGGTGCGCGGACAGCACCCGCGCGTCGAACGGCACGCCAAACCGCGCCAGGGTCTCGGCCGCCGACTGCATCAGCGTCCAATCCGAATCGCTGCCCATGACGAGAGCCACGGCGGGCGCTGTGCGGGGTATGGTCACATGGGC
>CAZUYI010000302.1:559-3860 GCA_964624095.1 uncultured Verrucomicrobiota bacterium
GAGTGTGCGGCATGGTCCGGACCTGCGCCCGGCGGCGGCCGGGTCCGCGCCAGGCCCCGGGCGGCAATATCGCGGCGGCACCAGGCGCCGCGGAATCGGATCAGGTCCACCGCCCGGTACGCCTGCCGCGCCGTGCCTTCCAGGTCCGGTCCGAGCGCGGACACGCCAAGCACCCGGCCGCCGGCGGTCACGACGCGCCCCTCCTGTTCGCGGGTGCCGGCCTGGAAGACGGCCACGTCCTCCAGGGCGGCGGCCTCGGCCAGCCCGGCGATGGCGTCGCCCTTGCGGTACGCCCCGGGGTATCCCTCGGCGGCCACCACCACGCACACGCACGGCTCCGGCCGCCAGGCGACCGCGGCCGGCTCCAGCGTCCCTTCTATACAGGCTTCGAGGATCGGAATCAAGTCTCCCTCGAGCCGCGGCAGGAGCGCCTGCGTCTCGGGATCGCCGAACCGGCAATTGAATTCGAGCACCTTCAAGCCCGCGGGCGTTGCCATGAGCCCCGCGTAGAGCACGCCCCGGTACGCGATCCCGCGCCGGCCCAGCTCGCGGAGCGTGGGCTCGAATACTGTGCGCCGCACGTCCGCCAGGAAGGCGGGCGTCTCCATCGGCGCGGGGGAATAGGCGCCCATGCCGCCGGTGTTCGGCCCGCGGTCGCCGTCCTGCGCGCGCTTGTGGTCCTGGGCGCTCGGCAACAGCACGGCGCGCCGCCCGTCCACGAAGGCCAGGACCGATACTTCCTCGCCTTCCAGGTATTCCTCCACCAGGATGCGGCGCCCCGCGCTCCCGAACACCTGTCCGACAAGGGCCGCCTCGACGGCGTCCTCGGCGGCGCGGCTGTCCGGGCACACCGTCACGCCCTTACCCGCCGCCAGGCCGTCGGCCTTGATCACCAGCGGGCCGCCCGCCTCGCGCACGTAGGCGCGCGCCGCCGCCGCGTCCTCGAAGACCGCGGCGCGCGCCGTGGGCACGCCGGCCGACTCGAGCACCGACTTGGCAAACTGCTTACTGCCCTCGAGCCGGGCTGCCGCCTGGCTGGGCCCGAAGACCCGCAGGCCGGCGGCTTCCAGCCGGTCGGACAGCCCGGCGCACAGCGGGGCTTCCGGCCCGACGACCGTCAGGTCCGGCCGCTCGCGACGCGCCCAGGCTTCCAGCCCGTCGAGATTCTCGGCGGCCAGCGGCAGGTTGACGCCCAGCGCCGCCGTCCCGGCATTCCCGGGCGCGCAATAGAGGCGCGGCGAGCGCGGCGAGCGCGCCAGCTTCCAAGCCAGCGCATGCTCGCGGCCCCCGCCTCCGACCAGCAACAGCTTCATGCCCCGTTGTTTCCCGTGCCGCCCGCACCCGGCGCGATGCCCCCCTCACCCGACTGGCGCGTAAGCATAGCAGCCGCCCGTCGGGTGTCAACCGGTTCCCGGTGCCCGCGCCTGCGTGCCGGGGTCTTGCGGAACGGCAGGCCGCGGACTACACTGGCCGCGACGGACGGGCCGGCCGGCGCGGGAACCGGCGCCGATTCGCCGCGGACAAGGCGCCATGCAATCGTTAACCGAGTTGTACCGCTACGGGATGGGTCCCTCGAGCAGCCACACCCTGGGGCCGCGCCGGGCGGCGGCCGCCTTCCGGGCCCGTCGCCCGGATGCCGGCCGCGTGCGGGTAACGCTCTACGGCAGCCTGAGCCTGACGGGCAGGGGCCACTTGACCGACCGGGCGATTACCGACGGCCTGGCGCCTCTGCCCTGCGAGATCGTCTGGCGTTCCGATGCGCTGCCGTTCCACCCGAACGGCATGCGATTCGAGGCGCTGGACCGGGACGGCGCCGTGCAGGAAGCCTGGACCGTCTTCAGCGTCGGCGGCGGGGCGCTGCGCGAAGAGGGGGTACCGGGCCCGGAGACGCCCGACCTGTATGAGCCGTCCCGCATGGAGGAGATCCTCCGCTGGGCCGACGCGCACGCGGCGCCGATCTGGGCCCTGGCCGAGCGCGTGGAAGGCCCGGCGCTCTGGGCCTTCCTGGGCACCGTTTGGAGCCGGATGCGCGCGGCCATCCGGGCCGGCCTGGCCGCGGACGGCGTGCTGCCGGGCCCGCTGGGCCTGCGCCGGAAGGCCCGCGCAACCCTGGCGCAGACCCGGCGTCTGCGGGGCGGCAGCCGCCGTACGGGCCTGCTGGCGGCTTACGCGCTGGCGGCAGCCGAGCACAATGCCGCGGGCGGCATGGTGGTCACCGCGCCTACCTGCGGGTCCTGCGGGGTACTGCCGGCCGTCGTGTACTACCTGGCCCGGCGCCGCGGCGGCGCCCGCAAGGCGGTGCTCCGCGCTCTGGCCTCGGCCGGGCTCGTGGGCAACCTGATCAAGCACAACGCCTCCATTGCCGGCGCGGAGGTGGGCTGCCAGGGTGAAGTGGGCGCGGCATGCGCCATGGCCGCCGCGGCGGCAGCCGAGCTCATGGGCGCGACGCCGCGCCAGGTCGAGTATGCCGCCGAGATGGGCCTCGAACACCACCTGGGCATGACCTGCGATCCGGTCATGGGCCTGGTCCAGATCCCCTGCATCGAGCGCAACGCCCTGGCGGCGGTCAACGCCCTGGCGTGCGCCGAGTATGCCCGGCTGTCGGACGGCCGGCACCACATCAGCTTCGACCAGGTGGTGGAGGCCATGAACCAGACCGGCCACGACCTGCCGCCGCTGTACCGTGAAACCGCGCTCGGCGGGCTGGCCCGCGTGTTTGCCGCGCGGGATGGCGCGACGACGACGCCCGGCGCCGCGAGCACCCGCCGGGTGCCGCGAGAGACTCCCGGGCGCGGCGGGGACTGAATCCGCGCGGCGCGGGTGCCGCGCCCGGCGAGCCGACCGCCATGCTGGGCATTCATCTCAGTGCCGACCTGCGCGAGCGCTTCGACGCGGCGCTGGCAAAGACCGGCCGGTGCCGGCTGCCGGCGCTGTCGTTTTCCGCCACCGCCTACCTGGCACTCGAACTGCGCGCGGCGTTCGGCCGGACCGTCGTGGCGGTCGCCGACACGCCCCGCACCCTGGATGAGCTGGGCCGCGCCCTGCAGGCGTTGGCCGGCACGCGGCCCGAGCGCGTGGAGCGCTTTCCCGCCTGGGACGCGCTGCCGGGCCGGGCGTCGGCCGCACCGCGACGCGATGCGGAACCGGAGCGGGCCGGCGAGCGCCTGGACGCGCTCGCGCGGCTGGCCGCCCGGCGGGAGCCCGTCGTGCTGGCCACCTGCGTGCAGGCGCTCATGCAGCGGACCCTCGTGCCGGCGGCCCTGGCCGGGCACCTCGTGGAGCTCGCCGTCGGCCGCGAGTT
>CAZUYI010000303.1:0-423 GCA_964624095.1 uncultured Verrucomicrobiota bacterium
CTGGTCGAGAACGCCCTCGATGCCGGCGCGACGCAGGTGGATGCGACGGTCACCGCCGGCGGCCGCACGCTGGTGGCGGTGCACGACAACGGGTCCGGGATGTCGCGCGACGACGCGCTGCTCTCGATCGAGCGCCACGCCACCAGCAAGATCCGGGGCGTCGAGGATCTCGACCGGATCGCCACGCTCGGGTTCCGCGGCGAGGCGCTGGCCGCCATCGCATCGGTCTCGCGGTTCCGGCTCCGGACGCGCCGGGCGGCGGATGCGGCGGGGACGGAACTCGTGATGACCGGCGGGACGCTGTCGGACGTGCGCGACGCCGGCGGCCCGCCCGGCACGACGGTCGAGGTCCGCACACTCTTCTTCAACGTGCCGGCGCGGCGCAAGTTTCTGCGCTCGGAGCCCACCGAGTCCACCCACCTG
>CAZUYI010000303.1:433-3860 GCA_964624095.1 uncultured Verrucomicrobiota bacterium
CCTGCGGGTGCCTGGCCGGAGAGCTGGGGCTGACCACCCACCTGCGCCAGGTGTTCCTGACCCATGCGCTGGCACACCCGGCCGTCGGCTTCTCGCTGATGGCGGACGGGCGGCCGCTCTACCGGTTGCCGGCGGGCGCGACGCTCGAGGACCGGCTCCGCGACTTGTTTGAGTTCCTGGCTCCGTCGGATCTGCGGGCGGTCTCCTTTGCCGCGGACGAAGCGCGGGTGACGGGCTATGCGGGGCTGCCGTCGGCCAGCCGGGCTACGCGGGGCGAGCAGTACGTGTTTGTGAACGGCCGGCCGGCGGGTGCGCCGGTGATTGGCGCCGCCTTGCGCGAAGGCTATCACACTCTGCTGCCGCGGGACCGGTTCCCGGTGGTGGTCCTGTTCTTGGAGCTGGATCCGGCGCGGGTGGACGTCAATGTGCACCCGACCAAGCGCGAGGTCCGGTTCCGCAATCCCGGCGCGGTGCGCGACGCCGTGGTGCAGGCGGTGCGCCAGGCCCTGGCCGGCGAGCGCGCGGGGGGATTCGTGCCTTTGCCCGCGCCCGGCCCGACCGCGCCCGCGCCCGGCGCCGCGTCCCAATTGCCGCTGGCGGGGTGGAGCCCCGGGCCGGGCGGGCGCCGATTCCCCTATCCGCGCCGGCCGGCTCCGGCCGAGCCGGCCGCGGCGCCGCCGGCCACACCGGCCGGTGCGGCGCCGTGGCGCTGGTGCCGGATCCTGGGCCAGGTGGGCGGGCTCTACGTGGTCATGGAAACGGAGGACGGCCTGGCGCTCATGGATCCGCACGCGGCGCACGAGCGCGTGCTCTACGAGCAGTTCCTGGCCCAGGCCGGCCGCGGCGCCGTCGAAAGCCAGGGCCTCCTGACGCCCGAGACGGTGGACCTGCCGCCCCGCGACGCGCTCGAACTGCGCCGGCACATGCCGGCGCTGAAAGCCATGGGATTCGGCATCGCCGAGTTCGGCGGCGACGCGTTCGTGGTGGATGCCCTGCCGCGGTGCGTGGCGGGGGCGCCGCCCCGCGCCCTGCTGACCGAACTGGCGGCCGCCTTCGCCGGCGCCCACGAAAGCCGGGCTGCCGAACGCCTGGTCGAAGAGCAGGTGGCCCAGGCAGCCTGCAAGGCCGCCGTCAAGGCGCACCAGGCGCTGACACCGCCGGAACTCGAGGCGCTCGTGGCCCAACTGGCCCGCACGGAGATGCCCTACACCTGCCCGCACGGCCGGCCCACGCTTATCCACGTGTCGTTTCAAGAGTGGGCGCGAAAATTCGGTCGGGAATGAAGGCCTGCGGCGGCGGGTGCGCGGCCAGGTGCGCCGTGAGCCCGTCGTAGGCTTTCTGGTAGCGGGCGCGGTCGTCGGCGCTCAAGGCCTTTATCTGGGCCGCGCGGGTGTCGCGGTAGGGTTCCTCGGCCATGGCGAACAGGTGGCCGACATCGCCGAGCAACTGCTCGCTGCCGCGGGCGAAGCCGGCGGCGTTTCCCGCGGAGCCGGCCGGGTGCAGGAATTTCCAGAGCGGGCTGTTGCGGTCCTTCAGTTGGGCCTCGTGTTCCATGATGATCCGCACGGAATAGAGGCCGCACAGCACCATCCGGATGAAGTGAAGCAGCGGCTTCTCGTGCGCGTGATTCTCCGTTCCCCGGCTGGCCAGGGCCCCATGGTCCACGGCCGCCTGCAGGCAGTACAGGGTCGCGTCCAGCCGCTTCAGGCGCGTCTTGACGACCGGGGTCTTCAGGCTGGCTTGGAACTGGGCCATCGCCTGCTCGAAGTAGGTGTCGCGCCGCGCCAAGTGCACCGGCCGGTTGATCGTCTGGATCGTCGGGATCATGGCGACTCCGCGCTTGTCATGGCCCGGCCTTCTTGCCATACTCTGTTCCCGCATGCAAGCGGAATTGTCCTGAAAGGCGCTATCCCATGCTCGACCTCAAGCTGATCCGGGAACGGGAAGCCGACGTGCGCGCCGCCCTGGCGCGCCGCGGCGTCGCGGCGCCGCTGGAGGCGCTGCTGCAGGCCGACGCCGCGCGGCGCCGGCTCGTGACCGAGGCGGAGTCCCTCAAGCGCGAACGCAATGCGGCGTCCGAGGCGATTGGCCGCCGCAGGAAGGCCGGCGAGGACACCGCGGCGCAGCAGGCGGCCGTCAAGGCACTCGGGGCGCGGATTGCGGAACTCGATGATCGGATTGCCCGGGCGGACGCCGAGCTCGAGGCGCTGCTGCTCGCCGTGCCGAACCTGCCGCACGCCGAGGTGCCGGACGGCGCCGGACCCGCGGACAATCCCGTCGTGCGCGCCTGGGGTACGCCCCGCGAGCTGCCCTTCGCACCGCGCACGCACCTCGAGTTGGGGGAATCGCTCGGCATCCTGGATTTCGCGCGCGCGGCGCGCATGAGCGGCGCCGGATTCCCGCTCTACGTGGGCGCGGGCGCCCGCCTCGAGCGGGCGCTCATCCGGTTCCTACTCGACCTGCACGTCCGCGAGCACGGCTACATGGAGCTGTCCACGCCGTTCCTCTGCAACACGGCCGCCATGACCGGCACGGGCCAGTTGCCCAAGATGAAGGACGACATGTACGGCTTGCCGGCCGACGACCTGTACCTGATCCCCACCGCCGAGGTGCCGCTCACCAACGTGTACCGCCAGGAGATCATCGCCCGCCCGCTGCCCGTTTACCTCGCGGGCTATTCGCCCTGCTTCCGGCGCGAGGCGGGGTCGGCCGGGCGCGAGACGCGCGGGCTGATCCGGGTGCACCAGTTCGACAAGGTGGAGCTGGTCAAGTTTGTCGAGCCGCAGACCTCCTACGACGAGCTCGAGTCGCTCGTGGGCCATGCCGAGGCGGTCCTGCAGCGGCTCGGCCTGGCGTACCGCGTGGTGGCGCTGTGTGCCGGCGACCTCAGCTTCGCGGCGGCCCGGTGCTACGATCTCGAGGTCTGGGCGCCGGGCCAGAAGGCCTGGCTGGAAGTATCCTCATGCAGCAATTTCGAGGCCTTCCAGGCGCGCCGCGCCGGCATCCGCTACCGGACCCCGTCCGGCAAGGCGGAGTTTGTCCACACGCTCAACGGGTCCGGCGTGGCCCTGGCGAGGCTGGTCGTCGCCTTGCTCGAGACCGGCCAGACGGCGGACGGCGCCGTGGACCTGCCCGAGGCGCTCGCGCCGTACCTGGACGGCCTGGGCCGGATCGAGCCGGGCCGGCCGGACCGGCTGTGACCGGCGGCCTGCCGGCGACCTGGGCGGGAGGGTGATGCCGATGCTCCTTCGCCGCGTTCGCGAGACGATCCGGCGCCAGGGGCTCCTGGCCCGCGGGGCGCGCGTGCTGGCGGCCGTGTCGGGCGGCTCGGATTCCGTTGCGCTGCTGGCCCTGCTGCGGGCGCTGGCGCCGGCCTGGAGGCTGCGCCTGACCGTGGCCCATCTCGATCACCGGCTGCGCGGCGCGG
>CAZUYI010000304.1:0-3835 GCA_964624095.1 uncultured Verrucomicrobiota bacterium
CGGCTTCGCCTGCGGGCCGGGCACGTTCTTCTATTACGGGATCCATACGGTCGAGACGATCCACACCGTGCTGGGCGGCAGCCCGTACAAGGTCCGGCGCGCGGGGGAGGGCAGGGAACTGTTCGAACTGGTGTACCGCGACGGCCCGACGATCTGGCTGCGCCTGGAATGCGCCCGCCCCCTGCATTTCACGCTCTTCTCCAAAAATAAGCCCGCCCGGGTGCTCGGTCGGCAACAGGGATATATGAATTTCCTGAAGGCTTTCGTAGACCTGATCGAACAGCGCCGCCCGGCGGTGCCCTTCCAGGCCACGCTGGAAACCACCGCCCTGATGATCGCCGTGCATGCGGCGAAAACGGCCTCCGGCTGGGTGTACCCGGAAGACCTCAGCCTCGAGGCCGGGCCGGACGGCGCGGCCTTTGCGCAGTGGTATCGGGTTCATTAAACCGGATAGCAGCCCGCCATGCCGACCCGTCGCGTTCCGGATAAGCGCCTCCGTGCCGCGTCGTCCAGGCGGCCCCTGTTCCTGGCGGCTAAAAAACGGGACTCCGGCTTCTGAACCGCCGGCGCCGGAGAATGATTGCAGCGGCGCGACGGCATCGTGTAAGCTTGCGGCGCTGGACGTCGGAGGGCGGCGGGGCCGGCCTGAGGGTGAAAACCGGCCGGCCCCGCGATCGCCTGTCGGCGCGCGGGCGCCGCGGGA
Source organism: uncultured Verrucomicrobiota bacterium (assembly GCA_964624095.1). GTDB lineage: Bacteria > Verrucomicrobiota > Kiritimatiellia > JAAZAB01 > JAAZAB01 > CAZEVX01. The sequence goes on from CAZUYI010000304.1 coordinate 704, forward strand.
TAAATGTTTAATGTTTAGGTCTGACACTGGAGGTGCACCATGGCGCGTTGGGTGACGGTGGCGACGATGCGGTATATCAACAACGTGAATGACGCGCGCAAGGGGCGCGACCGGCTGCTGGAAATATGGGAGCGGCTGATTGACCAGGCGTCGGTGGACAAGCCGGATATCCTGCTCATGCCGGAGCGGTTCCTGGGGCGGGCCCAGACGGTGGAAGCCGTGCCCGGTCCGGGCGTGGTCCAGGATCTCCTCTCGCGCAAGGCCCGGCAATACAAGATGTATATCGCCGCCGGCATGTACCGCGCGGACGGGCAGGGCCGGCAGTTCAACTCCGGCGTGCTCTTCGACCGCGCGGGCACGGTCGCCGGGTACTATGACAAGATGTTCCCCACGCCGGGCGAAATGGCGGGCAAAACGCCCGGCGACATGCCGCGCGTGTTCGATACCGATTTCGGCCGCATCGGCATGGCCATCTGCTTCGACTTGAGCTTTCCCGAGCTGTTCGCGTGGTACGCGGAGCAGCGCGTGGAACTGTGCTGCTTCCTGTCGTCCATGGACGGCGGCGCCATGTTCCCGGCCCTGGCCCGCGAGGGCCGGATGTACATGGCCAGCGCGGTGGAATACGGGACGGCGTATATCGTGAGCCCGATCGGCGCGGTGCTCGCCAAGACGTCGCAGGGCGTCCTGGCCGCCCGGATCAACCTGGATGTCCAGTTGTTCCATCTCAGGCCGCCGCTGCCGGAGCCGCTGCCGGTGCACCTCAAGCGCACGTACGGCCCGGGCGTGACCATCGAGCAGGTCGAGAGCGGGGCCTGGAGCCTGCTGCGCTGCGACCGGGACGACCTCACGGCGAAGGATATCATGCGCGAGATCGGAATGGAAACGCTGGACGAGACGCTGAACCGCACGCGGCGCATGCGCCGTGAGCGGGTCCACTCAGCCTTCCCGCTCCGGTTGCCGCCGGACTAGGGGGCGCGAACGGGAAGGACGGAGTACCTCGTGGTCTGCGCTCGTCGCCTGGTATGTGTGCCGAAAGTGGAAGGGGCGGTTAACGAGAGCGGGCGACGAGAACGGTGGACGAGTAAGCCGGGGCGAGCGTGACGGGACAGATGCCAAACGGGCTGTAACGGTGGACTATCGCAGCTTACAGGGAGAATATCCGCGATGACACACACACAAGCGGCGGTGGCGGCGTGCGTGCTGGGCATGACGGGGTGTCTGAACGGCATCGCGCAGGCGGCCGGGGGGCCTGCCTGGCCGACGGAATGGACGGCGTTTGGGCCCGTGGCGCCTGGCGCGGACATGGCCGGGGGCGGGGCACCGGGCCGGGACCGGCTGGTGCCGGGCTCGGCCCTGAAATCCATTCCGGGCACGCTGGACATCGGGGGCCAGACGTTCAAGGGACAACCGGTCTCGCCGGATGCCGAGGGGCGGTTCGACCTGGGCGCGCTGTGCGGCGGCGTGCAGCGGGGAAAAACGGTGTACCTGCTCGCGCCGCTCAAGACGGAGCAGGCCGCGACGCTGACGGTCGGGGCGGGCGCCGATTGGTACATGCAGTGGTGGCTGGACGGGACGCCGGTATTCGACACGCTGGCGGGCGGCAACCACAAGATACCGGTGACGGCGGACAACCACATGTTCGAACTAACCCTCGCGCCGGGCGCGCACGTGCTGGCGGCAGCCGTAATCAGCGGCAGCCAGGGATACACGCTGGCCGTCAAGCCGGCCGGCGGAGCGGGCGCCGGGTATGCCCGGGCGATGGCGGACGGGCGCGCGCAGGCCGATCGGTACAAGCGCCAATGCATCACGGAATCCGTCGGCGAAGCGCGTGCGGCGTTCGAGCAGGCGGCCGCGCTGGCCACCAACGACACGGAGCAGGCCACGGCCCTGCTGGCGCTGGCGGAGACCTGGCTGGAGGATCGGCTGGCCGCTGACCCGGCGGCCGCCCGCGCCGTCTACGAGCGGGTACTGGGCCTGGAACAGGCCTGGTCGCGTTACAAGGGCCATGCGATGCTGGGCATGGGCGAAACGTGGCGGCGCGAGAAACAGTATGAGCGTGCACGCGAGGCCTATGCGCGGGCCCCGGAGCTCTCGGCGCATCCGAGCATCCGGGCGGACGCGGCCTGCGCCGCGGCGCGGGTGCATCTGCGGGAAGGGAACCGGGCGGCGGCGCGCGCGGAACTGGAAAAACTGCTGGCGCTGGAATGGAAGGCATCGGAGGAGCCGCTGAAAGAGGAGGCCCGGGCGCTGCTGGAGGTCGTGAAGCTGACCGAGCTGTGGGCCGGGGAGGCGGGCGCCGACAGGGACGGCCCGGAAGGCGGCGCGGCACGTTCGGAACCGCCGGGCATCGAGCGCGTGGTGCGGGGCCTGCGGCGCGAACACCCACGCCTGTTTCTGACGTCGGACCTGCTGGAACGCGTGAAACGGGACGGCTTGACGGACTGGCAGCAGGCCTGGCTGGCAGCGCTGAAAAAGCAGGTGGACGGCTATCGGATTCCCCCGCCGCTGGACGCGGAGCGCCAGGCTTATATGCTGAGCGAACAGGGCGGCCGGAGCTACGGGGGCGGACATGCGCCGCGGGTATCCGACGGCCCGTGGGGGCATTACGCCGCGCACGCGGCCCTGGTGTATCGCCTGACCGGCGAGCGGGGCTACTACGACCGAGCCGTGGAGTACCTGCGGGCCGCCGCCGCGGAATGGGAACTGATCCGCCTGCATCACCGCATCCCGGAGAGCCGGTGCTTCGTCAAGATCAACGCGCTGGCGGCGTACGACTGGCTCTACAACGACATGCCGCCGGCGGAGCGCGCGGCGCTCGGCGCAGCGCTGGCCAAGCCGATGCGCGCCTTCTACTGGTCTTGGCGCGGAAGCAGCCGCCCACTACGCAAGTCGTACCCGTACCAGTTGGGCAAGATGTCCTACACGGACAATAATGTGGGCTGGTACCTCGGCCTGGTGTTCACGGGCGAAGGGATCGAGGAATTGGGCGACGAAGAATGCCTCGAGCTGTTGCGCGACGAATACGACCAGTATGCGGGCTATCTGCGCGACGAGGTACCGCCGCCCGACGGCGTGAAGAATGAAGGGGCCATCGGCTATTACACCCAGAAACTGGGCGTCAAGGTCAACTTC
>CAZUYI010000305.1:0-3826 GCA_964624095.1 uncultured Verrucomicrobiota bacterium
CCGCGTTTGATGCAACCTCCGGCGCGGCAGCCGCCCTACCCCTTGACACCCACGACCAGCACCTGGCTTTCCGGCGCTCCCATCTTCAACCCGGCCAGGCTCTGCCGCAGGTGCAGCCGCACGGCGCGGTACCAGCGGGGGTTGAAGACTCTCCGATCACGGAACCGCCCGTCCAGGATCGTGTTCGCCGCGTAGGCGCGCAGCGCCCGGGCGGCCTCCCGGAGCGCGGCTGCGCCGCGCCGCTTGTCCCGCCGCGCGACATGGGCGATCGCCAGGTAATAGGCCCAGTGCAGCCGCCACACGAACTCGAGGTGTACGGTCATCTGCCGCAGGTCTTCCGCATGGCGCCGGTCCACGCCCCGCAGGGCGCGCACCGCCTTCACGCAAGCGCGCAGCCGCGCGAGCCGTTCCTCGAAAGTGCGCCGGGTCGGCTCGACCAATTCGTCCACCACGCCGGCAAAATGGGCAATCTCCTTCGGCGAGCGGTGCAGGAGATCGTAGGGATTGAAGCCCAGGGTGCAAGGCCTGTTTTCAAGCTCGTCCAGGGCGGCGTAGTATTCCGCGACCGGCTCTTCCGCCCCCGGCCCGAACAGGCCGCGGCCCAGCCGCCGGGCCAGTTCGGACGGGTCCGGCTGTTCGTCCCAGGCATAGACGCCCAGGGCATACAGGTTGAGCGCCGACGCCATCCAGCGGGCGGGGTAGCAGAGGCAGTCGGTGAATCCCTGCATGCCCAGCGCCTGGTAGAAGGCCAGGTCCTGGCGGATGGCCGCGGCCGCGTGGTTAATGACCTTCCGGATCTGCAGGTCGCTGTAATAACTGAAAACCGTCGGGCAGCGGGTCGCGCGGAGCCAGCCGGCCATTTCGGCGACGATCTGGCGGTGGTTCCGCAGGCAGCGTTTCTCGGCGGCAAACGCGCGGTGCTCGGCCTCGTCCTTGAGGGCGTCGCGACCCTGCCGGTAGTCGCAGAGCGGCAGGTTCTGCGCGCGATCCCAGTATTCGCAGAACTGCACGGCCACGTTGCCGGGCAGGGGCTGCACGCCCGGCGGCACGCGGGTGTACAGATCGTAGGCCAGGTGCATGATCCGGACCGCCGGGTGCGCGCGGCGGATGCGGCGAGCCACGAAGGCCGCGGTCTGGTACGTCCAGTAGCCGGGCGGGCGCGTCCGGCAGACGCCGCACTGGCAGGCCGCCACGCCGTCCGGCGGCCAGAGTCCGAACTCCGTGATGGCCGGATGCCGCGCCAGGACGTCGCCCACGCGCCGCGCCAGTTCCGCGCGCATGGCGGCGTTGGAATAACAGAGGTTCGTCGTGTAACGCCGGCCGGCGGCATCCACGGCGAAGAACCCGGGATGGGTCGCGGCGTACTGTTCCGGCGGCAGCAGGTGGCGGGCGCTGTGCCCGCCCACATCCAAGTTCAAGCCGCGCCGGCGGATTTCAGGGTCGAGGCGCGGACACAGGGCCTCGTACTCCTTCAGGCCGGCGATGCCCAGCCCGCTAAATTTGCGCTTGGCCAGCCAGTCCGTCACCTCCGCGAAGACCCGCTCGGTCAGAACCTCGGTGCCGAGGTGGAACGCCACCGCCCGGAGCGGCAGCCGCGGATTGCGGACGGCCAGCGGAGCCCGCACGACAACGTCGCGCAGGCGCGGCACGTACTCGCCGCCCGGGCCGGGAGCAGCAAACACGATCCCGCCCTCGCGCTCCAGGAGGTCATACACGCCGAACAGCGCGCCGCGGGGTTGCAGGGCCGCGATGTATGCCGTCCCGCGATAGGCCCCGGCCGCAAACCCGTCGTGCCGGATCTCCCGCGTCCGGCGGCGCACCGGGCCCGGCAGGCGGTCGAAGACGGCATCGCCCTGCACGGCAATAACGACGTTTTGCCCGCCGGGTTTCGAGCGGGCCGGGGCCCGCGCCCGGCCGGTCAAGGCGCCGGCGTAGCGCCGCCACTCCTCCGCCGCGAAGGTCGTGACCTCATGTGCCGGGTCGAACCGGATATGTTGGGCCATGTCCGTCCCGCCTCCAGCCGGCCCGGGCCGGTTTCTCGCATCCCGCTCCGGACTCGTGCTCTACGGCCGCGTCACGGTTCCAGCGCCAGGCCGGACTGGGGTTGAATCTCCGTGGTCAACGCCCGGTCCACCCGCACCGCGCCGCCCTCGGTCATCCTGATATACCCGCCCACCGCGCCGGTCTTGTGGAAGGCCAGCTCGCAGTCGCGCCCGCCTGCCCGGAATGACAGCTCGACCTGCTCGGCCGATTCCCGCGTCCGGCTCTCGGCCATGGCCTCCAGGTCCCGCCCGCCCACCTGGATCAGGTGCAGGAAGAAATCCTCTTCCCGGGCGGCGCCCGGCTTGACCTCGACCCGCCAGCGGCCCATGGCCTCCACCGGCTCGGTATACTTCCCGCGCCCGTACCGCTTCCACCAGTTGGCGGCGCCGGGCTCGTGCATGAAATCTATAATCGGCCAGTTCCGCCCGTCGGTCCAGAACTCCTTGCCCGGCCCGCCGATGGACTCGAACACGGCGTCCGACGGGAGCAGCGTCCGGCAATAGAGGCGCCCTTCGCCCTGCTCCGCCCGGAACTCCTTGCCGGCGAACTGCGGCTCGTTGGCCGTGTGCAGCAGCCAGGTCTTCGGGTAGTCCGCCTGCTTCGCGGTCACCCGGTCGAACACCACGAAGTGGTCCGGGGGCAGGTACACGAACTGGCGCGTCATCTGCGCGCACTTGTTGGTGTGGTAGACCGGCGCGGCATCGATCGCCGTGTAGGCGTAAAGCGGGCTCGTCTCAAAGGCCAGCGGCCGGGCGCCCTGCGGCGGCCGGTTCTGGCCGCCGGCATTGGACTCGACCGGCCCGGTGGCGCTGCGGGGGAACCGCTCGCCGGGCATGTGGATCAGGACGGCGTTATGGGCCACCGTCTGGTGCCGGTAGTTGGGCGAATGGGGCAGGGCGAACCGCACGCCCGAGTCCAGGGCCAGGAACCCGCTTTTGTAAATCGAAAAGTGGGCGGCATCGTAATCGTGCCGGGCGCCGGGCCAGCCGCCGCCCTGCGAAAACAGGGCGTAGGTCTGGCCCGGGCCAAACCCGGACGACATGAGGACCAGCCCGATGCTGTCGAAAAACCGGGCCAGCGGCAGGCCCTTCGGCAGTTCCGGCGGCGGCGCCTTCTCGAGGTCCGTCATCAGGAACCGGAACAGCGGGTACGGCCCGTCCCCGGGGCCCGCCCCGGCCTCGGCCATCCAGCGCCGGAAATACTGCGCGATCGCCGCCTGCTGCGGATCCACCCGGCCGAACAGGGTTACGAAGTGCCCCAGGTTGTCATAGAGAAATTCGGAGTTCATCTCGCCAAATCCCCACGCCCCGTTGGAATGCCCGGCGTAGTTCATGTGCCGGTAATACCCCTTGACCATGTCCACCATCATCCGCAGCGCCAGGTACGGCGAGAGGCCCACCACCGACCATTCGGGCGGCAGCGGCTCGCCAAAGGCCGGCTGCCAGGCGTACAGGAAGCTCCAGACGGCCGTCGGCACAGTGTTCAGGTCGTACTCGATGTTCGTCTGCCAGACGCCGTCGTCGCCCGACCGTTGGATGAGGCTGGCAAACCGGTCCTTATACTGGTGGCACCCCAGGCCGATCAGGGCCAGGGCCCGGGCATAGGACACATCGTCGGAGGCGGAATCGAGCGCGCCCAGTCCGGCGCACGTGAGCAGCGTGCCGGTGTAATAATGCGGCCACTGACCCAGCCATTCGCCCGACTTTCCGACATGCGGATTCTTGACGTTGAACACGTACCCGTAGGCGAAACGGACGATGGAGTCCGCCAGGGCGGCGCGTTC
>CAZUYI010000306.1:0-3789 GCA_964624095.1 uncultured Verrucomicrobiota bacterium
ACCGACTGCGGCAATGAGAGCATGGCGGCGCGGTAGTTCGTCTGGATCAGATCGAGAAACGCATCGTCGCCCACGCGTTGGAATATCATGGCCCGTGCCGGTGCCTCCTTGTTTGGGTGGACTCCGCCCGCGCCGGCCCAGGCCGCCCAGCCCGATGCCAGGCCCATCCAGAGCGCCATACGCCCACTCCGGGTTGCGGTGTGTATGAAGCGTCGGAGCATGCCATGCCACCTGCCCGCGCGGGCGGGCCTGGCGTCCGTTTTCCCGTTCCATCGCTGCCAATGCGTTTCAAAACAGACGCGTTCATGCAAGGCCTTGATGACACCCTTTCATGGCGGCTTTGTTGACACCCGTGATCTCGTTTCGGCAACCGGGTATTCCGGCGCAACGCGTGACGGCGCCCGCCGCGCGGAATCACGCGCGCCCGGAACCGGCGGCGCCGCCCCCCTGGCAGCGCCGGCGGTCGGCGCAGACATTCCGGATGGATCCGTCGTCGCCAAACGTGCCCCGGCGCACCCACTCCGGCAGGCGCGCGCGCCGGCGGACGAACGGATAGTCGTTCATGCAGCGATCCGCGCGCGCCGCCACGCCGGCCCCAAAGAAGAAGATGTTGCGATGCCGGTACCGGCGTCCCAGCGCCAGCAACGCCCGGCCGTGCGTCACGGCAGCGCGCCGCGCGCGGCGGGCCGCAGCCAACTGCCCGGTTTCCAGCGCCGCCAGGATGTCCGCCCGCAGCCGCTCCAGTGTCCACAGCCGCTCGGTATACTCGAACAGCACGGCGATCCGCTCCACCGCCCCGCGGTACGGCGCCCGCCGCGCACGGGAGGCCGCCGCGGCCAAGTCCCGCCGGCACGCCGCGGCCAGCGCCGGGGTCAGGCCGTTCAGCAGGGAACCGTAATGGGCCCGGGCCAGCGCCTCCTCCACCCGCTGCTCATACGCCCGCACACTCCCGGCCGCCGGGCCGTACGTCCGGCTGTAATAATCGCTCAGCACGGTCTCCACGTCCGCGTTCGGATCCCACAGCAGGCGCGCCAGCACGATGTGGTTCAGCGCGCCATGCGTCCAGCGCGTCAGGTCCGCCTGGGCCGCGAACCCGCTGACCCCAATGTCGTACAGGTAGCGCACGTCCTCGGCCAGCACGCGCGGATACGGGAAGGGCGTATCCAGCAGCGCGTGTTTCATGACGTTCTCGAACACCGAGACCGCCCCCATCGTCCGGCGCCAGGCCCCCAGCGCCAGGCAGAGGTACCGGTTGATTTCCGCGGCGCGCACGTCCGAATCACGGGCGGAATACACGTATTGCTTATTATCGCGCGGGCAGCGGCCCGTCGCCAGCGGGTGCACGGGACAGCGCGCGAACAGGTCCACCATGACGCTCGCGTTCCGGGTATAGGCGGGCACGATGCGCGACGGCTCGTAAAAGCCCGTGTACGAGAAAAACAGCACGCGCGTGGAGGGATACCGGCGGTGTATGGCGCGCGCCGCGCGAGTGTAAAAAATCTGCAGTTGATCGATCGGCTTGAGCTTCCGACAGCCCGGGCACTGGCAGTAGGTGGCGCCGTCATCGCTCGAAATCCTGATTTCGTCCACCTCGGGGTGCGCCCGGACCCAGGCCACCGCGTTACGCGCCCAGGTGCGCAAGCCCGCCTTGCTGGAGGCGCACCGCGCGGATCCCACCGGTATGCGCCGGCCGTTAACCCAGGCGAAATAGTCCGGATGCCGGGCGAACAGCGAGCGCGGCAGCCACGAGCGGAACGGGTGGTCGCCCACCGAAATCTCCAGTCCGCGCCGCCGCATTTCGCGGACAATCACCCGCCTCAGCCGTTCGTAGGGCGGGATCAGGAAGTGGATCCGGTTCAGGCCGTTGCGGGCCAGCCAGGCGATCTGGTCCCGAACGTCCTGCTCGGTATAGACGTACACGTCCTCCGTCGGCCGCGTAATGCGGAAGCGGTAGGCCGGCGTGTACGACCAGTCAATGACGCCCGCCCGCACGGTCCGCCGCGCGGGCACCCGCTCGCCGTGCGCTCCCGGCTCGATCCATCGGCAGCCCTGCGCCGTCAGCCACTGGTAGACGGCCAGCAGCACGCTGGACGGGGTCGAGCCGGTCAGGACCAGGCAGCCGTTCCAGGTCGCCAGCCGGATCGCTTCGCGGCCGCGCCCCGCGCGGCAGACGGGCGGCGTCAGGCCGGGCAGCGAGCGCACCGCGGCGCGCGTGCCCAGTAACACGGCGGAGCGGTTCCGCGGCGCGCCTATGCGGATCGGGAGCCGGGCGCCGCTCATGCGTCGCAGCGTGCACTGCAACTCATCCGCCGCGAACCGCGCCACGGCACCCGATCCGGGCGCGATGACGATCTCGGCCCGCGGCCGGCCCGCCACCACCAGATCCACGGCCCCTTGTGCCAGGGTCCGCGCCCGGCGCAGCGTGTCCCGGTAACACGCCAGCATGAAAAATGAATAGTTTCTCTCGACCGCGCATTCGCCCTGTACCCGGAGCACGGCCCGGCGGCCCGGCACGAACCACGCGGCCGGCGCGCGCAGGTACATGATCCCCTGCCACTCGCCGTTCGGCGCGCCGTCCAGCGCGTCGAACCGCACCCGGCAGCCGCCCGCCCCCCGCCACTCGCGGGTCGCGCCGATCGGCGTTTCGAGCCGGCACACCGGCCGGCCATTCAGATACAGGCGGTGCCCGAACGACCCGCCATGCGTGCCCCCCAGAGCGCAGGTCCAAACCAGCGTCAGTGCCCCAGCCCTCAACGCCCGCGGCGCCGCCGCGCTTTCCCATTCCACGGCCTGACTGCCGGCCGCATCGGGATATTCCACGCCCCAGTCCACGGGTTCGCCCAGCCGGAACCGCGCCGGCTTGAGACCCCCGATCGCCGGGGTGCGCAGACGGTCAAATCCCTCGATGCAGTGCCCGCGGCCATACCGGCCGTGCAGTACGCCTCTTGTTTCAATCGCGTGGATGTGCATGCGACGGATCCTCCAAGAAATGCATAACAGCGACACGAACACCCGGTCGTGGACGAGCGCCATGGACGACCCCGGCGGTCGCCCGCCCCCGTCACGTGAACATCAGCGTGCCAAACAGGTCGGGCCGATGCAGGTCTTTCATCGAGGCACTCGCCCAGGCGTGCGGATCCAGCTCCTCGTTGCGGATGAACCGGTAGACATTGAACCGCCAGGGGCCCCGAGGGGGACCGCTGACGCCCAGGCACGCGAACGGGATCTCGGCCAGGGCGCTCCAGCCCCACGTCGCGGTGCGGGCCTGCACCCGCCACTCGGAATCCAGGAGCAGGTAGTCCGGCTCGTATTCCGTACGTTGTTCCGCGATCTTGACGCCCTTGGCGTTGAAGGTGAACAGGAAAAACTTCTCCAAGTCCTTCTCCGGCTGGATGCCAATGGAAAAGCAGTCGTCCACGGTGTTCCACAAGACGCCGGGCTGCAGGCGCTTCAGCCGCTTGGCGATCCGGACATCCGGGCCCGTCCGGTAGTCCGCCTTGATGGCGGCTGGATCATGGTCGGCGCCGGCACACTCGATATAGAGGGCGCGCGCATCGTGGACGGCGCGGAACGCCGTTTCGGCGATGGCCGGCCGCTCTGCAATGGTTCGGAAGCCGGCGTACCAGGCGCCTTCCCGCCACGCCGGGCCGGTCAGCGACTCGGGCTCGGCCGGAGGCGCCTGCACACCGCGCGCCTCCGCGCGGGGGAGCCCGTCCGGGTCTCGGCGCGCGCGCGGCCAGTCGGCCGGCAGGCGGGCATACGAGCGTTCGATCTTTTCCAGGTAGAACT
>CAZUYI010000307.1:0-3785 GCA_964624095.1 uncultured Verrucomicrobiota bacterium
CCCGCGCCAGGGCCCGGAACGGGCGCGCATCGGAAAAGTAAAGCTGGTTGTCGTCGGGCGAATTCAGCAGGAGCCGCCCGTCGTAGGTCGGCTGGGCGTGCCGGTACTGATGGTTGAACGATACCCCGCGCTGGATGGCCGCCGGACCCGCCGGCAGCCCGGAGGCCCACGAGATCGGGATGCGGTTGGTGATGGCCTGCGTCGCTCCGGCATACCCGGCGGCATCCCAGCCCGGCGCGCACTCCGGCACGTAACGCCAGTCCGGCGTGGTGGAGAGCGCCACCCGTTCGCCCGACTCCATCACGACGGAGGCCATGAGCAGGGGGGCGCCGCCGAAGGCGGGCCGGACGGCGATAACATTGCGGCCGGGCTTGAGATACGGCTTCAAATCCACGTCCTGAAATTGCACGCCGCGCTCATAGTGCGGGTCCGGGCGGAAGATCAGGACGCTGCTGTTGGGCGCTTCGACCCCATTCACCCACACCCGGGTCTGGCACTGGATGCTCGCCACCGCCCGCCAGACGGGGCCCGGCGGCAACTCGAACTCGTGCCGGAAGCCCCCGCCGCGGACCCGGCGGGACACCGTCACGCGATGGAGTGTGATCTCGGCGCCTGCCGGACCCCGGAACTCCAGCTCGAGTCCGTCAAACGGGAGCGGGGTAACCCGCCTGAAAAAGCCGCCGGTATTGGGAATCCGGACGACGTGCCGGCCGCTCCCCTGGACCGTGCGCCGGCAATACGTGTACACCCGGCGCTCCGCGTCGTTCGGGTATCGGGCCACCAGTCGGGCCAGGTCCGTCCGGTTCCCGCCGTACCACGGGATCAGCGTCACCTTGGTCTCGCCCTCGGCGCTTTGCTCAAACTCGAGCTCGACGTCAAACCGCTCGCCGAAATTGGGGCGCCGGTCCCGCGGCAGCGTGTCGCGGCAGTTCCAGGCGCCGACCGTCGCGGCCCCGCGGCCCAGCGGAAATCCCAGCGCCCCGCCCTCGAAGCGGCTCTCCGCCGGCAGGAGCGTCAGCATCTCGTGAGGGTCGGCCGCCATCTCCCTGATCTCGGCGAGGACCTCCGATGATTCCGGGCACACCAATCCCCAGGCCGGCTCCAATACGGAAGCCGAGGTGATCTCGCTCAGTTCCTTCTGAACCTGTTCCGGCGTGAGCGCGCCGACGGCGGACGCCGCCAGCGCCCACACGATCGCAGCCTGCAGACAGGGATGGATCACGTGCCGCCTCCTCATCATGGACCGGGCCCCAACCCGGCGGGCAGAACGATGTCGCGGATGGAACAACAGAATAGACTTTATTTTCCCGCCCCCGCGAACGCAACACAAAACCAATGCCACAAAATCAATGCCGCGAGTCGCTCCGGGGTTCCCCTGTTCGCGCCCGCTCTCATCAACCGGGCCTCCCGCGTTGGGCCATTCCCTTTTGTCGTTGCCGGCGATTTCGGATTCGCTCTCCTCCACGCGGCGCGATCCGGGCGCCACGGTTTTGGGGTGTCGGTTTTGGAGTTGCCGCCCGCCCTGCCCCGTGCTACCGTCCGCGCACGACGGCCGGGCGCACGGCCCACGGCCGCCGAGGAAAGGATTGCCATGAACGTGCTCTGGACTTGCGCGCCGGACGTACAGACCGACGCCCACGCGCCCGCCCCCGTATGCCGGGCCGCCGGCGACCTGCGGCAGTACCTGCGCCGGATCCTGGGCGGCTCCGCCGCGGGAGACGGCCGGATCACGCTCGCCGTGCGGCCCGACGCGGCGCTCGGCGACGAAGGTTACGAGATGACCCTGGCCGGCCGCGACCTCGTCATCGCCGGCGGTGGGCCGCTGGGCGCGGCGTTCGGCGCCTACGAGTTCCTGCGGCGCTTCTGCGGCTGCTCGTTCGCCGGCCTGGGGCCGGACGGCGAGCACATCCCGGAACGCGAGTCCATTACGCTGGACCCGGCGGCCTTTCCGCTGCGCCGCACACCGGCGCTGTGGTACCGCGGGCTCCAGTTCACGTCCTGCACGTCCAAGACCATGATGCTCCAGCGCATGGATTGGATGGTCCGCAACGGGATGAATACGGTCCTGTTCATGGTTCGGCCGCTGGGCGGCGCCCGGGAATTCCAGGACCCTGAAACCGGCGAGCACCGCGTCATCGTGCCCGGCCACGACGGGATCTTCCATGCGTTCGGGAACGACTGGGCCCGCGAGCACCTGATCCCCGAGGCGGCGGCGCGCGGGCTTAAGCTGGACATGAACCATCACAACCTGGACTTCTGGATTCCGCGCGAGACGTATTTCAAGGACCACCCGGACTGGTTCGCCGAGAAGGACGGCGTGCGCGGCGCCTTGAAAGGGCCGGGCCAACTGTGCCTGTGCCTGAGCAACGAGGCTCTGGTCTCGACCCTGATCGCCAACGTGCGCGCCTACCTGCGAGCCAACCCGGCGGTCAGTATCGTGGGCGTGGTCCCCGAGGACGGCGTCGGATTTTGCGAATGCGCGCGCTGCCGCGAGGCGTTTGTCCGGCCGGGCGAGGCCGTCACGCCGGACGTCGGCTTCCGCCGCGGCGCCGCCGGCATGTCCTGGCCCAAGCTCCGGGCCTACGCCCTGCTGCTGAACCGCGTGGCGGACGCCGTGAAGGACGAGTTCCCCGACCGCCGGATCGGCGGCGCATTCTATATCGACATGACCCTGCCCCCGTCCGACGTGGCCTTGCGCCCGACGATTGTGCCGATGGTCGCCATGTACTGGCGCTGCGGCTCACATCCCCTGGGCGAGCCGGGTTGCGAGGTCAACACCGTGTTCACCGACATCCTGAAAACCTGGCGCCGGACGTTCACCGGACGGGTGATCACGTATTCCTACTACATGGGCATGAATTCCCAGAAGAGCCTTCCCTATCCGCAGGTTAACGTCGTCTGCCGGGAATGGCGGACCCTGAAGGCCCTGGGCCTGGACGGCGCCTCCATCCAATCGGCGGACGAGCATCACAACACCTACGCGGCCAACTACCTGGCCTTCGCGCGCGCGGGATGGGACGCGGAGGTCAGCCCGGACGCCGTGCTGGACGAGTACGTCGCCGGCCTGTTCGGCCGGGCCGGGCCGGCCCTGCGTCCGCTGTTTGCCGCGCTCGAGCGGGCGGCGCGGCGAACGGCGGAACCGGGAGGCGGTCCCCGGCTGTCCCCCTTCCTCCATACGGGCTACAAGACCAGCCCCTGGTGCCTGGCCCCCAGCGGGCACAACATCGCCTACTTTGTGGACACGCTGGGCGAGCCGTGGATTCGCCGCTGCGTGGACGAGGGGCGCCGGCTCGCCGAGTCGCCTCGCGAGAAGCGCCAGGTTGAGGCGCTGGCGGCCGCGGTGGAATACTGGCTGGCCGCCGCCCGTATGGTGCGCGCATGGCGCACGCGCGAAACCGCGCGGGAAGCCGGGCGCAAGCCCGAGGCGCGGCAGGCGGATGCCGAGCTGCGCGCTGCCTACCGCGCCGTGCAGCCCGCGATCGCGCCGGCCGCCGCAGGCGGCTGGCTGTCCGCCGGGCACGCCCGGCTCTGGCCGCGCAGCCTGGGCTTTGACACGGCGGACACCGCGCCGTGAAGCGCGCCGCATGGCCGGCGGCATGAGCTTGCGCGGCATAGGGGGGCATAGGGGTCAGTCCGTGATTCTTGGAATTTATTCCAGTCGGTGGCACAGCCGGTGAAGTTCGGTGTCGTTTCCTTGCTCGCCATCTGGCCACTTTTGAAACCGATGTTCGATGCCCCATGGCCACATGGGCGCTGATCCACTCCGTCCTTGCGCTCGTATGGCG
>CAZUYI010000308.1:0-1381 GCA_964624095.1 uncultured Verrucomicrobiota bacterium
TGGGCGCTAAGAAGGTCGTTTGCCGGAGATCGAAGCTTTCGCGCGGGACGGATTCCCGCGCTACCGGGGCACCGGCCTTCGATCGTGCATCAAGTAGCGCGGCACTCCGATGCCGCGCTGGCCGGCGGCGCGGAGGTCGTTCCCCGCCTCTCGAGGGTTCCGCGCCTTGGATCAAGGAGGCACACCGCGTTCTTCATGATGGGCAGGCGCGGGGAACAGGGGAGACCGGAGGAGGCGCCAACGGGCGAGTCGGAAGGCGGCGGCGGTGGTGAGGCAGCCGACCCCGTATCGGACGCTGCGCCGGAAATTGATGGAGGACGCTTCCTTGAAATACTTGGTGGGGCAACTGATTTCGGCCACGGGGGCGCCCAGCCAGAGGATTTGGGCGAGCATCTGGTTATCGAAGACGAAATCGTCGGAATTGCGGTCGAGCGGCAGGCGTTCGAGCAGGCGGCGGGAGAATGCGCGGTAGCCGGTATGATACTCGGAAAGCTTGGCGTGCATGAGCCAATTCGAGACCAGGGTAAGGACGCGGTTGGCCGCGTACTTCCAGCGGGGCATGCCGCCGGCCACGGCATAGCCTCCGAGGATGCGCGAGCCGAGGACGCAGTCATAGAGGCCGTTGCCGATGAGGGCCGCCATGGCGGGAATCAGCTTTGGGGTGTACTGGTAATCGGGGTGCACCATGATCACGATGTCGGCGCCGGATGCCAGCGCCAGGCGGTAGCAGGTCTTCTGGTTGGCGCCATAGCCCTTATTGCACGGGTGAGCATGCACCCGGACACGCGGCAGGGACTGCGCCAACCGCACGGTTCCGTCCCGGCTGGCGTCGTCCACCAGGATGATTTCGTCCACCACGTCCTGGTCCATCACCTCGCGGTACGTGCGCTCGAGCGTCCGCTCGGCGTTGTAGGCCGGCATAATGACCGCGACTTTTTGATTCTTGAACACGGCTTGGCCTCCGTTTCACTCTAGCGGATCGGCGCGGCAAGGCCAGCCAAATCGCGTGCATACGATCCCGATACCGACCCCGATTAAAAAATGGATCCCGGGTATTGTAACCCACCCTGCCCGCGTCTACCATGGCCGGGACGACGGAGGCCGGCCGGGGAACCGGCACGCGCGGGCCGCCGCCAACGGACGCAAGGGGGGACCAGGAATGACCCGTTATTTTCCCTCGCGCACTGCCGGCGCGGCCGGCCTGTGTCTGCTGGGCGTGTTGGCGCTCGGCGTGCGCCTGGCGTTCTTCGGGGTGAGCGTGACGCGCGTGCCGGCGTCATCCGACGAAGCGCTTTCCACGCTGCAGGCCAAGCTCATACTCGAAGAGGGCCGGCTGCCGCTGCTGGTGGGCGGAACGATGCTCTATGCGCGCGCGCTGGTC
>CAZUYI010000308.1:1391-3727 GCA_964624095.1 uncultured Verrucomicrobiota bacterium
GCTGGCCAATCCGTACCAGTTCCCGGTGGAAACCTACGCGCACCTGCCGCTGGTCCGATGGCTGCCGCGGACGGCGGCCGGCGCGCGGCTGATTCCCTTTGCCCTCTGCCTGGCGGCCGCGCTGGCCTGGCTCGCCGCCTGGCGGCGTCTTGCGTCGTGGTGCGACGGCTGGCCGGCGTGCGCGCTGATCCTGTTCCCCTCCGCCTACGTCGTCCTGACGAGTTCCGCGTATTTCATACCCCAGCACAGCTCCTTCGCGCTGTTGAGTGCCCTGGCCGTCTGGCTGACCTTCGCGGCGCGCGATGCGCGCCGGCCGGTCCCGACCGCGCTCGCCGCCGGGTTCTGCGCCGGCCTGGCCTTCAGCAACCACATGCTGGCCCTGCCGCTGCTGATGATGCTGGGACTCTACATTCTGCTTGGCCCGCGCCCGGCACCCGGCGGGCCGGGCACCCTCGCGCGGCCGCTGGCCTTTGCCGCCGGCGCCGTGCTGGGCCTGCTTCCATTCGGGCTGGCGCTCTGGCTTTCGCCCGGCTCGTACGCCGGCGTGTCGGGCACGGTCCCGCTCGGGCTGGCCCTGCGCCGCGTGTGGGGCTTGACGCTCAACAGCGCGCTCCCCGGGGCGATGGGCATTGCGCCCTGCCTGTTTCCCGACGGCCGCGCGCGGCTCTGGAACGCGCCCTGGGCCAACGCCGCGTTCGCCGTGGCCTGGAGCGCCGCGCTGGCCGCCCTGACGATTCTGTGCGCGGTCCGGATCGCGCGCTCGATCCGGGCCGGGCGCCGGCTGACGCTTGAGCCGCCGGACATCATCACCGGCACGATCTGGCTGACGCTCTTCTCGTTTCTGTTCAGCGCCCGTTCCTTGTCCCACACCTACCGCTACCTGCTGCCGGCCGCCTGGCTGTTCCCGTTCATGATCGGCATCCTGTACGCTCGCGCGCCGCGTCGGTTCCGCCGGGCGCTCGGCGTTGGCGCCATCCTGCTGGCCGGGTATAACCTCGCCGCCGCCGGCGCGCTCATGAGCGCCTGGCGCCAGCCCGGGTTTGCCGCCCGCACGGCCGGCCTGCACGACCTCAAGCCGGTGTTGAGACGGCTGGAGGCGCGCGGCCTCCGCCATGCCGTGGCGTCGTACTGGCTCGCCTACCGCGTGACCTACGCCACGGACGGCCGCGTGCTGTGCAGTCAGCCCTGGAACGAGCGGTTCCGCGGCTGGCCCGTTCCCTACAAGGACCGCGTGGACGCCGCCCGGGAGGTCGCCACCCTGACCGTGCCGGGCCTGGCCTTCCACACGCGCCTCTTCGAGTCCGACCTCGCGGCGATGGGCGTGTCGGCCCGGCACGAGGACGTTGGCCCGATCCGCCTGTTCACCGAGTTCGCGCAGGCTCAGCCCCGGCATGGCGCGCCGCTCGAGCGGACGCGGCTCCGAGCGACCGCCGGGCCGGATTCGTCCCGGGCGGATTGGCTGCTCGACGGCGACCTGCGCACCGGCCTATGGCTGGACACGCCCCA
Source organism: uncultured Verrucomicrobiota bacterium (assembly GCA_964624095.1). Classification (GTDB taxonomy): domain Bacteria; phylum Verrucomicrobiota; class Kiritimatiellia; order JAAZAB01; family JAAZAB01; genus CAZEVX01. The sequence continues at coordinate 2,898 of CAZUYI010000308.1, forward strand.
GGCAGCCGGCCAGTGGGTTCAATTCGACTTCGGTTCACCCGCGCCGGTGTGTGCCGTGGCGCTGCGATATGCGCCGGACAGGCCCGCACCCGCCCAGTCGCTGCGCGTGATGGTTCACGGCGCCGGCGGCTGGCAAGATGCCGTGGAGGGGCCCGTGCCCCAGGCGGCCGATCCGTTCGTGTTCCGGAACGGGCACCCGGTCTACGGCGAGTCCGTCCAGACCATTGTGTTCCCCCCGGTCGTCGCCGACGGGCTGCGCCTGGTCATCCATGAGCCGGCGCTCGACGCGGCCTGGTCGCTCGCCGAGGTGACCGTGTTTGAGAGCCTGGCTTCGCACCATCCGAACGCCGAGGGTCAGACGCGAGGCACTGCGAGTTGCCCGAGCCCTTCGGGTGGCCTTCTGCCTAACCAACCGCGGGCCCCGGCGCAGACGGCCGCTCCTGCGGGGGAGAGTGTGCCGTTGGCCGATGACACCGCGCGCTAGGCGCCCGGGGCTTCGGCGGCCCGCCCACCGAGCATGACGTCCTCGGCATAGGAGAGGAGCGGCGGCTCCGGCCGGCCCCGGCAGACGCCCGTGCCGTGGTAGCCGCAGAAGGTGAGGATCCCGCCCGAGAGCGTCGCCGCCTGGAATCCGTGCTGCTTCAGGATACGGTAAGCCAGGTAGCTGCGGAACCCGACGGCGCAATAGAGAAACAGCGGACGCGTGCGGTCCAGGCGGTCCAGCGACGCGCGCAGCCGGTCCAGCGGCAAGTTGACGGCGCCGGGAATATGCCACCGCTCGAACTCGGGCGGCGAGCGCACGTCGAGCAGCGCGCCGGCCGCCGTCCGCT
>CAZUYI010000309.1:0-3717 GCA_964624095.1 uncultured Verrucomicrobiota bacterium
CAGGATCACGCTGACGGCCTCCGCGACGAACACGCCGCCGACAACGACCAGGGCGAGTTCCTGGCGAATCAGCACGGCCACGGCGCCCAGCGCGCCGCCCAGCGCCAGGCTGCCGGTATCGCCCATGAAGATCGAGGCCGGATGGCAGTTGAACCACAGGAACCCCAGGCAGGCGCCCAGCAGCGCGCCGCAGAACACGGCCAGCTCCCCGCCCGCCGGCACGTAGGGAATCTGCAAATAGGCGGCGAACCGGGCATGTCCGGCCGCATAGGCCATGACCAGATAGGCCAGGGCCACCGCCGCCGAACACCCGATGGCCAGTCCATCGAGGCCGTCGGTAAGGTTGACCGCGTTGCTGGCGCCAATGACGACACACGCCACAAACAGGCAAACGCCCGCCACGCCGAGATTGGCGACGAGCGGGGTTTTCAGGAAGGGCACCATGAGCTGGCGCACGGACTCGCGGGTTTCCGGCAGCACGAGCAGCACGCCGGCCAGCCCAACCACCCAGAGCGCCTCGAGGGCCAGCTTGAGGCGGGCGCTGAGTCCGCGCGGGTTCTTGCGGGCGGTCTTGCTATAATCGTCCCCGAACCCGATGGCGGCCATGGCCCAGAGCGTCGCCAGGACGATCCAGACGGGCAGGCTGTCGGGCAAGGCCCAGAGCAGCGTGGAGACCGTCACGGCGCTCACGATCAGCAGGCCGCCCATGGTGGGTGTATGCTGCTTGGCCGGGCCGTGCAGCGTGTCCAGGATCGGCACGTCGGATCCGTAGCGGGTCGTGGTGCCGCGGCTCAGCCGCGCGAGGCGCCGGATGAACCAGGGGCCGGACAGCAGGCTGAACACGAAGGCGGTGCCGGCGGCGGCCACGATCCGCACGGTAATGTACTGGAAAACGCGCAGGAAAGACAGGTCGTCTGACAGCCAGGTCAAATAGGTGAGCATGGGATGTCTCGGCAAGGGGGGCGGCCCGGGCCGGGCGCCCACCCCGTTCGCATGTTACCCCGGCGCCTCGCCGGGCCCGGCGTCCGACGCGGATCGCCAGAGGTCCAGGACTGTCTCCAGGTGCTGCCCGCGGGAGGCCTTGAGCAGGACGGCGTCGCCCGGCCGCGCGCGCTCCGCCAGGGCGCGGGCCGCTGCCGCGTGGTCGGCGCAGGCGCAGACGCGGCCGGGATCCCACCCGGCATCCATGGCGGCCCGTCCAATGGCTGCGCCCAGCGGGCCCACCGTGATCAGCCCGGACCACGGGCCGCCGGGCAACGCGGCGCCCAGTTCGCGGTGCGCGGCGGCTTCCGCGCCGCCCAGTTCGAGCATGCCGGCCAGCACCAGCCAGCGGCGCCCGGTCACCGGCAGGCCCGCGAATGCGCGCAGGGCCGCCGCCATGCTGACGGGATTGGCGTTGTATGCGTCATTGACAACCGTCACGCCCGCCACCACGCTTTGCTGCCAACGCATGGGCTGGGCGCGGAACGCCTCGAGGGCCGACCGGATATCCTCCCACCCGACGCCCAGCAGCCGGCCGGCGGCGACGGCCATCAGCGCATTGGCGACCTGGTGCGCGCCCGGCAGCGGGATCCGGATTGATACCTGCTCCCCCGTGGCGCGCTCGGTGATGACCGTCGCCGCCGGGTCCGGCGCGGCCCTCGCCTCGTAGTCGGCCGGCGCGCTCGACCCGACGCACACGACCCGGCAGGGCGCCCGTTCGCGGAGGGCGTCGGCGTAGGGATCGTCGCGGTTCAGGAGTGCGATGCCGCCGGCGGGGAGCGCCTCGATCAGGCGCGCCTTTTCGCGGACAATGGCGGCGAGGGAGCCAAAAAACTCGAGGTGTACCGGCGCGATGTTCGTGACCAGGCCCCAGTCCGGGCGCAGGATCGGCAGCAAGGCATCCATATCGCCCGGGTGGCTGACGCCCAGTTCGAAGACCCCGACCCGGCTGTCGGGCGGCATGGCCAGCACGCTCAGGGGCAGGCCAATGTCGTTGTTCCAGTTGCCGCGGCTGCGGGCCGTGGGCAGGCGGCGCGCCAGGACATCGGCCGCCATTTCCTTGACCGTGGTCTTGCCCACGCTGCCCGTGACGCCCAGCACCGCGGCGTGGAGCCGGCGCCGGTAGGCGGCGGCCATGGCCTGGAGCGCGCGCCGCGTATCCCCGACGCGCAGCAACGGCGCGCGCGGCGGCAGCGCGCCGAGCGGACCGCACGACGCGCTCACCACGGCGCCGGCGGCGCCGCGGCGGAACGCCTCGGCGACGAAGCCGTGCCCATCGGTCCGCTCGCCGCGCAGCGCCACGAACAGGCTGCCGGGCTCCAGGGCGCGGGTATCCGTGCAGACGGCGGCCAGGCGTTCCGGCACGGCCGCCGTCCACTGCCCGCCCGTCCACCGGGCGAGGTCCCGGGCATCAAGAGGCGCCATGGCGCTGCCCTGCAATCTCCCGAACGATCTGGCGGTCGTCAAAGGGAATGATGGTATGCTCGAACTCCTGGTAGTTTTCGTGCCCCTTGCCCGCCACCAGCACCACGTCACCCGGACCGGCCAGGGCGATGGCCCGCGCAATCGCCTCGTAGCGGTCCTCGATGACGTCCACCCGATCGCATCCCGGGCAGCCGGCGCGGATGTCCGCGATGATCGCGCCCGGATTCTCCTTGCGCGGGTTGTCCGAGGTCAGGATCACGTGGTCGGCCAGCTCGGCGGCCGCGGCGCCCATTCGGGGCCGCTTGCCGCGGTCACGGTTCCCGCCGCATCCGAACACGACCAGCAGCCGATGGCGAGTGATTTCCCGGAGTGCCGTCAGCGCGTTCCGCAGCGCGTCTTCCGTGTGGGCATAGTCCACGAACACCTGGAATCCGCCCGGGCTCGGGATGAGCTCCAGGCGGCCGGGCACGGTGAGCAGCCGGCCCAGCGCCCGCGCCGCGCCGTCGGGAGAGATGCCGAGGGCGCCCGCGGCCGCCAGCGCCGCCAGGGCATTGGCCACGTTGTAGCGGCCCGGCAGCCGCAGGGCGACGGGCACCGTGCCCCACGGCGTGCGGGCCTCGAAGCGGCTGCCCTCGGCGCCCACCTCCAGCGCAACGGCGCGCACGTCAGCCGACGGATCGGCCACGGCATAGGTGATCCGGTGGTCGGCCTCGATCGCCGGCAGGCCGGCCAGCCGGCGCCCGTAGGGATCGTCGAGGTTCACGACGGCCGCCGGCGCCTTCGGGCCCCGGCGCAGGCGTTGGAACAGCAGGGTCTTGGCCTCGAAGTAGCGTTCCAGTGTGCCGTGGTAATCGAGATGGTCCTGGGTGAGGTTGGTAAAGACGGCGGCGTCGAAGGCCATGCCGCGGACACGATCCTGTACCAGCGCATGCGAGGACACTTCCATGACCACGCTGCGACAGCCGGCCTTGACCATCTGGGCCAGCATGTCCTGCAGGTCAATGGCCTCGGGCGTGGTGCGGGAGGCCGCGATGACGCGTGTCCCGATTTCGTAGGCCACCGTGCCGATCAGTCCGGTGGGCCGGCCGGCATCCGCCAGAATATCGCGCAGCATGACGGACACCGTGGTTTTGCCGTTGGTCCCGGTAATGCCCGTCGTCTGCAGGACGGCCGACGGGTGCCGGAAGAACGCGCACGCCAGGTCCGCCATGGCCTGGCGCGGGGACGCCACGCGGATCATCGGGATCGCGGCGCGGGCGGGGGGAGGCAGGTCCGGTCCCATGACGACGGCAGCTGCGCCGCGGGCCACGG
>CAZUYI010000310.1:0-3696 GCA_964624095.1 uncultured Verrucomicrobiota bacterium
CCGTCAAGACTCAACGCGGTTTGGACTTTTCCCGGCCCGCGGGCCGTGCTACACTCCCTCCGTGAATGCGCGGCGGCATGTCGGGTTCTGGATGGGCGTGGGCCTGGCGCTGGCCGGCGCGGGGTGCCGTCCGGGCCCGGCTCCGTTTCCGACGGCAACGGCGCCCGGCGAAACGATCTTCTTCGTGCCCGTCCGCGAACGGGTCGTGGCGCTCACATTCGACGACGGCCCGAGCGCTCCCGCGACAGGCCTGATCCTGGACGCCCTGAACGCGCACGGGGCCCCTGCCTCGTTTTTCCTGGTCGGGCAGAACGTCGAGCGGCACCCGGACCTCGCGCGGCGGATTGCCGCGGAAGGGCACCTGATCGGGAACCATTCCTACCGGCACTCGCGGTTCGACCAGGGCACCGCCGCCGACATGGCCGAAGACATCGAGGCCGGCGCCCGCGTCATCGAGGCCGTGACAGGCGTCACGCCGGCATGGTTCCGGCCGCCATTCGGCATCAACGGGCCGGGCATGGAAGACGTCTGCCGGGCCACGGGCCAGGCCATTGCCGGCTGGTCGGCCGACGCCAACGACTGGAATCCGCATCCTGTCGAGGACCTGGCCGCACGCCTCGTGTCGCAGGCCGTGCCGGGCGATATTCTCCTGCTCCACGACGGCTGGGAAACCCGGCCCGACGCCGACCGCCTGCGCACGGCGGCCGCCGTGCCTCTGATCCTCGAGCGCCTGAAACAGCGCGGATTCCGGTTCGTCACCCTGCCCGACCTGCTGCGGGCTGCCGGCCCGCCCCTGGCCGAGTTCCAGAACGGTGCCCGCTTGCTCGGAGTCCAGGTCCCCGCGGAGCCCATGCCGCCCGGCGCGCGGTTCGAGGTCCGGTATTTCTGGGATGTGCCCCCCGACTGGTGCCGGCTAACCCACCAGGCTTTCGTGCACTTTACGGGGCCTGGCGGCATTCGGTTGCAGAACGATCATGCCATTTTGCCGCCCGGCGATGTGCGCGACCGGGTGCAGCGGCACCGGCTGCTGATCCGGCGCGGCACCCCGCCTGCCCGCTACGATATGAGGATCGGGCTGTTCGATCCGCGCGCGCCCGGACTCGACCGCCGCGTCCCGGTGCAAACCCGGCTGCGCGTGCGCCACCGGGCCATCATCGTGCCGGCAGCGCTCGATGTCACGGCGCCGTAGCCGCCAGCCGGCGTCAAGGATGCTGCATGGCCTCTCACGATCCATCCCAGTCGCCGGCCCTCAGCGTGGCCGTCGTAAATTACAACGGGGCGGACACGCTGCGACCCGTGCTTCGGGCCGCGCTCGCCCTGCAGCAGGTCCACCTGGCCGAGGTGCTGTTGGTGGACAACGCCTCGACCGACAACTCGGTCGCGCTCGTGCGTTGCGAGTTCCCCGGAATCCGGGTCGTCGAACGGCCCGACAACCGCGGGCCCAACCCGGCGCGGAACGAGGCGCTGCGCCGCGCCGCGGCCGGGACCGTGCTGCTCCTCGACAACGATATCGTCCTGGCCCCCGACTACGCCGCGAGGCTGGCGGCGATCTTCGAGGCCGACCCGGGCGCCGGGGCGGTCACGGGGCAAATCCGGCTGCACGATCCGCCCGGCCGTGTCCAGTACAACGGCATCGAGCTCCACTACGCGGGAGAAATCGCCTTGCGGCCGTCCGACGAGCCCGGCACCGTCCGCGTCCCCTGCTGCTCGGCGGGCGCCGTGCTGCTCCGGCGGGACGCCGTCCTGGCCGTCGGCGGATTCGACGAGGCCTTCGTCTTCGGGTGGGAAGACGGGGACCTGACGTACCGGCTGTCGCTGGCCGGCCACGCGTGTTACCGGGTCGCCGAGGCCGTCGGCTACCATCTGCGGCGGCCGCGCAGCGCGGGATGGATCCGCACCCAGACCCGGAACCGCTGGTGGTTCCTGATGAAGAATTACGAACGGCGCACCTTCTGGCTGGCGCTGCCGGCCGTCGCGGCGCTCCAGACCTGCGCCGGCTGCTTCTGCCTCTTGAAAGGCCAGGGCGGCGCCTTCCTGCGGGGCACGTGGGAGGGCTGGCGCGGCGGGCCGGCCCTGCGCGCCCGGCGCCGCGCGGCCCAGCGGCTGCGCGTGGTGCCCGATGTCGAGTTGCTGCAGGGAGACCGGCTGGACTTGCCCGGCGGGCTGACCGCGACGCGGCTTGGCCGCGGGCTGAACGCCGCGCTCAACGGCGTGTTCCGGGCCTACTGGCGCCTGATCCGGCCGGCCCTGCGCGCCCGGCGCGGCAGCCCCTGAGACGCCGCGGCGCCCGCGCGGGCTACAGCCGGCGCGGAGGCGCCCCGGGCGCCGGCCGCACGGGGGGCGCAGGCGTCGTCGCCGGCCGCGCCGCGGGAGCCGGTTCGCCCCCGCTCTTCAACGTGCGCTGGGGGCGCAGGAGCATGACCAGGTTGTTGCCGAACAGGCGGGGCGAGGATTCCGCCTCGCCGAGGTCGGCGCAATCCTTGAGCAGGCGGCTGAAGATATTGTAGCCCAGCTCGCGGTGCTCGTTTTCCCGGCCGCGGAACAGCAACGAGGCCTTGATGCGGTGCCCCTTTTCCAGAAACCCGCGGATGTGCTGCATCTTCGTCCGGTAATCGTGGTCTTCCACGTTGGCGTGGAACTTCATTTCCTTGAGCGTCACCAGCACCTGGTGCTTGCGGGCCTGCTTCTCGCGCTGGCTTTCCTCGTAGCGGAACTTGCCGTAATCCATGATCCGGCACACCGGCGGATTGGCGTTCGGCGAAATCTCAACCAGGTCCAGCCCCTTGTTGAGCGCCAGCTTGAGCGCCTCGGACGTGGGCAGAATGCCGATTTGTTCGCCCGCGTCCGAAATACAGCGTACCTGGGACGCGCGAATGCGGTTGTTCACTCGGGTCTGCGTGCGAATGATACGTACCTCCGGGGTTGACAGTTCAGGTCCCGGGCCGGGACCGTTCAGCAGCGGGGCCGAGGCTCGCTCTCGGCCGCCAGTTTCCGCACCATGTCCTCCACGCGCATCGTCTCCTGGTCGCCTCCTTCGCGGCGGCGCACCGTCACGGTGCCGGCCTCGACTTCGCGCGGGCCGAGCACGAGCATGTACGGGATCTTCTGGAGCTGCGCCTCGCGGATGCGGGCGCCCAGCTTGGCCGAGCCCGCGTCCAGCCCCGCGCGCAGGTCCGCCGCCCGCAGGGTCTCGACGACCCGCCGGGCGGGCTCGATCTGCGTTTCCGTGAGCGGCAGCACGCGCGCCTGCTCGGGCGCCAGCCAGACGGGAAAAGCCCCGCCATAATGCTCGATCAGGATGCCGAAAAACCGCTCGAGGCTGCCCAGCAGGGCGCGGTGCACCATGTAGGGCCGGTGCGGCTTGCCGTCTTCGCCCACGTAGGTCACGTCGAACCGCTCGGGCATGTTGAAGTCAAACTGGATGGTGCTGAGCTGCCACTCGCGGCCGATCGCGTCCCGGATCTTGAGGTCCACCTTGGGCCCGTAAAACGCGCCGCCGCCTTCCTCGACCTGGAACGCCAGCCCTTCGGCCCGCACGGCGCGGTCAAGGGCGGCCGTGGCCTGCTCCCAGGTCGCCCGGTCGCCAATGGCTTTCTCGGGCCGGGTGGACAGGTACGCCGAGACCTCCCCAAACCCGAAGGCCTTGAGCAGGTCGAGCGCGAAACGCAGGGTGCGCCGGACCTCCTCGTCCATCTG
>CAZUYI010000311.1:0-951 GCA_964624095.1 uncultured Verrucomicrobiota bacterium
TCCGCCTGATTTTCATTGACCAGCAGAGCCTGGACTGGGTCAACCGGGAAATGGCGCTGCGCTGGCCCTGGCCGCGCGAGGTGTATCGGCCCATCCTCGAATTCTGCCAGCGCCAGGGCGCGAAGGCCGTGGCCTTCGACATGCTCTACACCGAGCCCTCCGCCCAGGGCGTGGAAGACGACGCCGCCTTCGGCGCGGCCATTGCGCAGTCCACCGGGTTTGTCAGCACGGTGTTTCTCAGCCGCGAGACCGGCGCGGCCACGAACTGGCCGGAATCCGTGCCGCCATCGCCCGTGCGAATCGCCGGACTGGACGCCTGGCAGGCCTCCCGCCGCGGCCGGCTGGCCATGCCGCGGGCGACGTTCCCGATCCCCGAGGTGGCGACGAATGCCGCGCTGCTCGGCAACGTCGAGGCCCGGCCGGATGCGGATGCCATTTTCAGGCGCCTGCCGCTCCTCAGACTGTTTGACGGCCAGGTCGTTCCCACCCTCGGCCTGGCGGCCTACCTGGCGGCGCATCCGGACGAGCCGCTGGCCGTCGAGCCGGGCTGGTTCCGGTTCGGCGCGCGGCGCATCCCGATAGACCGCCGCGGCGCGGTGATTCTGCGGTTCCGCGGCCCGTCGGGTACGCACCCGCGGTTCAGCGCGGCGGCGGTGATCCAGTCGGAACTCAGGCTCCAGGCCGGCGAGACGCCGCCGATTGACGATCCCGCCGCATTCAAGGACTGCATCGTATTCCTGGGCTGCAATGCGCCCGGGCTGCTCGATCTGCGACCGGCGCCCGTCGGCCGCATCTACAGCGGTGTCGAGTTGCACGCCACGCTGCTCGATAATCTGCTGGCCGCGGACCCGCTCCGCGACGCGCCCGTGCCGGCAACCGTGGCGCTGACGCTCCTGCTGGCGCTGGTCGCCGGCACCGCCCAGGAGCCGGTGCTCGACGGCGGGGGCGGCA
>CAZUYI010000311.1:961-1919 GCA_964624095.1 uncultured Verrucomicrobiota bacterium
CGCCCGTGCCGGCGACCGCGGCGCTCGCGCTTCTGCTGGCGCTGCTCGGGGCCGCCGCCACGCTCAAGAGCCGGAACACCGGCGAGACCGTGCTCGCCTTCGCCGGGGTGCTGCCGCTCCCGGCCGTTCTGTGCGCCGCGGCCTACGTCCGCGGGTATTGGCTCCCGTTCATGGTCCAGGAAACGGCCGCGGCCCTGGCGCTCGTCGGAGCCCTGCTCGTCAACTACGCCACCGAGGGCCGCCAGAAGCGGTTCATCCGCGGCGCCTTCAGGCAGTACCTGAGCGAGCACGTCATCGAGCAGCTCGTGGCGCACCCGGACCGGCTCCAGCTCGGCGGCGAGCAGCGCACGCTCTCGATCTTCTTTTCCGACTTGCAGGGCTTCACCTCGATCTCCGAGGGGCTCACGCCTCAGGCGCTGACCGCGCTGCTCAACGAGTACCTCTCCGCCATGACCGACGTCATCCAGGAGGAGGGCGGCACGGTGGACAAGTACGAGGGCGACGCCATCATCGCCTTCTGGAACGCGCCCCTCGCCCAGGCCGACCACGCGGAGCGGGCCGTGCGCGCGGCGCTGCGCTGCCAGGCGTCCCTGGCCGCCATGCGCCCGGCCCTGCGCGAGCGGATCGGCAAGGACCTGTTCATGCGCGTCGGGCTGAATACCGGCCCGGTGGTGGTGGGCAACATGGGCTCGCGCAACCGGTTCAACTACACCATCCTGGGCGACGCCGCCAACCTGGCCTCGCGGCTCGAGGGCATCAACAAGCAGTTCGGGACCTATACCCTGATCTCCGAAACGACCCGGGCGGACATGGGCAGCGGGTTCGCCGCGCGCGAGATTTCGCGCGTGGCCGTGGTCGGCCGCGCGGCCCCCGTGCGGGTCTTCGAGCCCATGCGGCCGGAGGCGTATGCCTCGAAGGCGGTGCGCTTCGCCCGGTTCGCGGAAGGGCTGGCCGCGTT
>CAZUYI010000311.1:1929-3689 GCA_964624095.1 uncultured Verrucomicrobiota bacterium
CGAGCAGGACCCGCCCGCGGCCGCGTACTGCCGCAAGTGCCGAGCCCTGCTCGAGCAGCCGCCTGCCGACTGGGCCGGCGTGTGGGTCATGACGGAAAAATAGACAGGGCGCGGATCAACCTTGAACACCATCCACTCCGGGGGAAAGGGCGGCATCATGCGTATCCAGACGGGCTTATTCGCGCACATGGTCTTGCAGCGAACGGCGGGGAACTCGAGCCATGCGGCCATCACCGGCACGGCGGTGCACGACGGTCCCGTATGGGCGCGCGTAACCTCGCGCGGCGCGGCCGTGCGGGGCTTCGCGGAGCGCCGGGTGGGCGCGGCGCGCGCCGGCCGGTTCGCAGCGAGCCTGCGCGGACTGCCGGCGGGCGGCCCGTACGACATCGAGCTAAGCGTGCGCGGGCGTCCGGGACAGGCCCCGGACACCGCGCGCGTGCGGGACGTGCTCGTGGGCGACGTCTGGCTGCTGGCCGGCCAGTCGAACATGCACGGGTTCGGCCGCATCGTGCGGCCGCCGCCGGCGGACCCGGCCGTGCGCGCCTGCTACATGAACGACGAGTGGGGCATAGCCCGGGATCCCATCCACAACGTGGGCGAATCCGTGGATGCGGTCCACAACGGCTGGCCGGACCCGGACAAGCCCCGCCGCCGGGCGCGCCGCCGAACGATTCCGGCGCGCGGCGCGGGGCCCGGCGTGCCGTTCGCCCTGGCCATGCGGCGGCTGACGGGCGTGCCCCAGGGCTTGATTCCCTGTGCGCATGGCGGCACCTCGATGACCCAGTGGGACCCGGCGCTGAAAGCGCTCGGACCGCGCAGCCTGTACGGGGCCCTGTGCCGGCGCCTCCGCAAGAACGGCGGACGCGCGGCAGGCGCGCTGTGGTATCAGGGCGAGTCGGATGCCGGCCCGGCGAACGCAGCCTGCTACGAGGCGCGCTTGAAACGTCTCATCCGCGCCCTGCGCCGCGATACCCGGAACCCGGCCCTGCCGTTCGTCATGGTCCAACTCGCCCGCGTGTTCAACCGCGGCGCCGCCCCGGCGGGCGACCGCGCGGCCGCCGGGTGGAACCGCATCCAGGACATCCAGCGGCGCCTGCCGGACCGCGTGCCGCACTGCGCCGCCGTGCCGGCCATTGACCTGCCGCTCGACGATCTCATCCACGTGAGCGAAGCCGGCATGCGGCGGCTGGGCCCGCGCCTGGCCGGCGCCATGGCCGCCTTGCGGCGTGTGCCCAAGGCCGGCCCGCCTCCCATCGCGCTCGACCAGATCACCGTACGCCACGCGCCCACCCGCGACCATGTCGAGATTCGCGTGGCGTACCGCCACGTCGTCGGCCGGCTCACGGCCCGCGGCGAGCCGCTCGGCTTCGCCCTGATCGGCCAGAACGACGCGCAATCGGTCTACCGCGTGGACCTGGACCGCCACACGGCCGTGTTGCACGCCGGCGCCATCGAGCCCGCCGCCGTGCTCCATTACGGCTACGGCCATGCGCCGGCCTGCACCATCACCGACGAGGCCGACCGTTCGCTGCCGGTGTTCGGGCCGCTGTCGTTTGCCACCGGGTCCTTGCGGCGCCAGCTCGCGCGGCTGCCCATCCCGGCGGCGCTCAACGAGCCGGGCGTGACACCGTTCGCCATGAAGGCACTCGTCAGCGGGCCGCACCCGGTCCCCGCCGGCGGAGTAGCCCGGCTGCCCTATCCGGCGCGGCCGGACGCCCTGCGCTGGCAGGCGCGCGAGTTCCCGTCCGGCCTGTGGGACC
>CAZUYI010000312.1:0-3676 GCA_964624095.1 uncultured Verrucomicrobiota bacterium
CTGTTCATTGGAATCCCTCCATCCGGTTCCCGACGCGAGTGGGAACGGCCCGCCAATGCCCTGTCATCCCCTTGCCCGCCACGCCAAACACGCGTATACACCCGACCTTGCGGTGTTCGATTATACACATCCAACGCCTGAGGCCAAGCTCATTTTTTTTCTTGCATAGTTACCCGCGAACAACTATGTTGTTTGCCGCTAACTACATGGCAAAAGAAGGAGCGTACCGGAGTATGAGCGGAATGGCTGACAAGCCGTTGACGGCCTCGCTCGAGGATTATCTCGAAACGATGCTGGGCTTGATTCACACCACGGGTTCGGCCCGGGTGCGGGACATGGCCGGGCAGTTGAAGGTGGCCAAGTCGTCCGTCACCGTGGCCTTGCGCTCGCTGGCCCGGCGCGGGCTGGTGAATTACACGCCCTACCAGATGGCCACGTTGACGGAATCCGGCCAGGCGGCGGCTGAACGGATACGCCGCCGGCACCGCGCCTTGAACGAGTTTTTGAGGGACCTGCTTGACGTGGAGCAGGACCAGGCCGAATCAACCGCCTGCCGCCTGGAACACGTCATGGGCGATGCCATGACGAGGCGGCTGATCTGTTTCCTGGAGTTCATGTCCGCGGCGGCCACGCCGGCATGCGAGCTGCCGCGGGCGTTTCGTGAATACTGCGAACGGCGGCGCCGGCGTTGCGACTGCGAGGATTGCCGGGCAGACCGGCCGCCTGAACGGGCCACGAACGTCCCGCCGCGGGGCGCCGGCCGCGCACAGGACCATGACCATGAGGCTTAACTGGATTCGGCCCGGGGGGATTCGCCGCGCATCCCGGAACAACCCGCCCGACATGACACCGCCCCCGCGCGTCGCGGCTCCGCCCGAGTCGCCGGCCGCCCCGCCTGGTTTTCGGATGCCCCTGTCCAGCGCCAGGCCGGGCGACCGGGTCGAGGTCGCCGCCGTGCGCGGCGGCGCGGGATTGCAGCGCCGGCTGGCCGACATGGGCCTGGGGCCCGGCGCACGATTCCGCGTTGAAACGCGGGGAACGCCGGGCCCCTTTCTTATTGAACTCAAGGGAGCGCGGCTGATCCTGGGGCGCGGCATGGTCGAGCGCATCTGGATCCGCCCGGCCCCCACGGAGCGCGCCCCATGAACCCGTCCGGAGCGGCATTCCGCGCCGAACCCGCCTTGACCCTGGCACTGGCCGGCACGCCGAATGCCGGCAAGACGACGATCTTCAATGCGCTGACCGGGGAACGCCGCCACGTGGGCAACTATCCCGGGGTAACCGTCGAGCGGATCGAGGGCGAAACCAGCCACGCGGGGCAACGGATTCGGATCGTGGATCTGCCCGGCACCTACAGCCTCACGGCCTATTCCATCGAAGAGGTCGTGGCCCGGACCTTCATCCTCGAGGAACAGCCGGACGCCGTCGTGTCCATCGTGGACGCGTCCAATCCCGAACGCAACCTGTACCTGACCGTCCAGCTCATGGAACTCGGCGTGCCGCTGGTGGTGGCGCTCAACATGTCCGACGTTGCCGCCCGGCGCGGACTTCGCATTGACACGGCGACGTTGGAGCGGCTGCTGGGCGTGCCGGTCATCGCGACGGTCGGGGTCACCGGCGAGGGCATTCCGGCGCTGCTGGCCGCGGCGGCGGCGACGGCGCGGCAAGCCCGGCAGGGTCGCCCAGCCGCGCCGCGCCCGGTCGAGTACGGCCATGAACTGGAGCCCCACGTAACGGCCCTCGCGGCAGCCATCGCCCGCCAGGAGGCATGCGCCGACCGGCCGCGCTGGTATGCCGTGAAGCTGCTCGAGGCCGACGAGATCACGCTTCGGCGTCTGCGGGCGCTCTGCCCGGCGGCCTGCGAGGAAGCGTTCCGCGAGGCGGCGCGCCTGCGCAGCCACATTGAACGGATCAGCGGCGAATCCATCGCCACCGTGCTCGCCGACGCCCGCTACGGGTTCATCGCGGGCGCCTGCTCGGAAGCCGTGGCGCGCGCGGAGCCCGACCGCCTGTCGCGCAGCGAGGGGCTGGACCGACTGGTGCTGAGCCGGTGGTTCGGGCTGCCGCTGTTCGCGGGGCTGATGTACCTGCTCTTCCAGGCCACCTTTGCGCTGGGCGAGCCGCTGGTTCAGGCGATCGAGTGGCTGTTTGCCTGGCTGGCGCGCGCCGTCGGGGCCCTGTGGCCGGACGGGTCCGACAGCCTGGTGCGCAGCCTGGTGACGGACGGCCTCATCGGCGGCGTCGGCGGCGTGGTGGCATTCCTCCCCAACATTCTACTGCTGTTCCTGGCGATCGCCCTGCTCGAAGACACCGGCTACATGGCCCGGGCCGCCTATCTCATGGACAGCCTCATGCACCGGATCGGGCTGCACGGCAAGAGTTTCATTCCCATGCTGATCGGGTTCGGCTGCACGGTGCCGGCCATACTAGCCACCCGCACGCTGGAAAGCCGGCGCGACCGGTTGACCACCATCCTGGTCCTGCCCCTGATGAGCTGCGGCGCCCGGCTCACCATTTACACGCTCTTCATTCCGGCCTTCTTCCCAGCCGCCTGGCGCGCCCCGATGCTGTGGCTGCTGTATATCATCGGGATCGCACTGGCTGCCGGGCTCGCCAAGTGGCTGCGTGTAAGCCTGCTGAAAGGCGAGGAAGCGGCCTTTGTCATGGAACTGCCCCCGTACCGTGCCCCGACCCTCAAAGGCGCGCTGATTCATACCTGGGAACGAGGCTGGCTCTTCGTGCGCAAGGCCGGAACCATCATCCTCGGACTCTCGGCCATCCTGTGGGCGTTTTCCACGTTTCCCCGCCCCGATGCGCCGTCGCAGGCGAGGTTGGACCGGCAGCGCCGGGCCATTGCGGACCGCGCCGATCTGGATGAGGCCGCCCGGCACGCCCGCCTGGCCCGTCTCAACCGTGAGGCAGCCGAGCTGGCCCTCGAACAATCCGCGCTCGGACGCATCGGTCACGCCCTCGAGCCGCTGTTTCGTCCGCTGGGATTCGACTGGCGGGTATCCTCGGCCCTGGTAGGCGCCGTGGCTGCCAAGGAACTATTCGTGGCGCAACTGGCCATCGCCAATGCCGTGGGGGATCCGGAGCAAGACGCCGAGACCTTGCGGCAGACGCTGCGCGAACGCTACACGCCGCTGCAGGGATTCAGCATCATGCTCTTCTGCCTGATCAGCATGCCGTGCATCGCCACGCTCGCCGTCACCCGGCAGGAGACCGGCTCCTGGACATGGGCGTTCCTGCAGCTTACCGGCCTGACCGCGCTCGCCTGGATTCTGTCGGCGGCCGTTTTCCAGGTCGGGCGCCTGCTGGCATGATCCCTGCGGGGGTCACCAGGCCCCCTGGCGGGCGGCATCGCGTAGGCGGGCATAGGCTCGCTCGGGGCCGAGGGCCTTGAGGCAGGCATCGTGCGCGTCGGTCAGGGGAGGCAACCGTCCGACCGCCTCGAAGCACTCGTTTTTCCAGCGCGTATCCGGGCCGAACTCGGCCTCCGCTTCGGGACCCACGTAGGCCATGGGCGTATAGCGGGCCAGCAGGCTCTGTCCGACCAAGATGCGGGCGCCTCGCAGGAAAACGGAATGGTAGGGCCGCAAGGCGGCGCAGGCGGGTGCTGTTCTCGATCCGCCGCTGGACGAAGTGCTCATCCCCGCCGGGGCCGAAACGCTGGTCG
>CAZUYI010000313.1:0-3673 GCA_964624095.1 uncultured Verrucomicrobiota bacterium
GCGCCAGGCGTGCATGTCCACGGCATGCGCCGGGC
The DNA here is from genome assembly GCA_964624095.1 of uncultured Verrucomicrobiota bacterium. GTDB lineage: Bacteria > Verrucomicrobiota > Kiritimatiellia > JAAZAB01 > JAAZAB01 > CAZEVX01. Next base: position 36 of record CAZUYI010000313.1, read on the forward strand.
CGCCGGGGCCCGCGTGGATGAACTCGTTGTGCGCCGCCTCGTAGCCCGTGCCCGGATTCCCGCTGCCGGCCACGGCGTGCCACGTCCAGACGATGCGGTTGCCTTCCACGCGAGCCTGGCCGAGGCAGGACACGGGATACGCCGCGTCCGAAATCTCGTTGCACCGTACCCAGGCGATGGAGGCGGCCACCTCGACGCAGGCCCAGCCGAACCGGGAGACATGGCAATTGTCCACTTCCGCGCCCTCGCCCAGGCGCACGCCGCGCATGCGGGACGACGGGCGCGCCGGTGGATCCGCGGCGCCGGCATCCGGCCCGCGCAGGCGCAGGCCCGTCAGCCTGGCGCGGGGTTCCAGCATGATCAGGCTCTTTTCCGACAGGAGCTGCTCGGGCCGCTCGGCGGCGGTCTCGAAGCAGAGCAGCGCGCCCGGCGCTCCGTCGCGGCCGCGGTCGCCCGCCAGGGTCACGCCGGCCGGAACGGTCAGGAAGGCGCCATAGGGCTTGACACGCTCGGGGTCCACCACGCCGGTGAAGTCCAGCACGGCCCCGGAGGCCACGCGGATCACCCGCCCGCTCGGGTCGGCCCCGGGCTGCTCGCGCCACGCGCCCAGAACCTCCAGCAGCTCCTGTGCCCGGCTGACCTCGACGCCGCCGGTCAAGACCAGCCGGGAATAGCCCGGCCCGCCGCCAATGGGTTGTCCCAGGGCAGCCGGCTCGGCTCCAAACGGACCGGGCGCTGGCCCATCCCAGCGCCGGATATCGGGCCCAAGCGCCGTGGCGCCGGTCGCCTGAAAGCCGCCGGAACGCGGCGCGCCATCGAGGCAGACCCGGACGGATCGTGGCGCGGGCGACTCCACGGCCACCGCATGGACACACCCGGTTGGCCCCAGCGCCGGCACACGCAAGCGGCCCAGCCGGCGCTCGATCCAGGCGCCGTCCTCCGTTTGCTCCCACGCGGCGAGGCCCGCCTCGCCCGACGCGCCGCCCGGATTATCGAGTTCGACCTCGAGCCGGTACACGGCGCCGGACGCCGCATGCTCGTACGGACCAACCACGCGGGCCGCCGCGACGCGCGGCGCGAACACTCGCGGGACCGGCTGCCCGCCCAGGCCGGTCAATGCCCCGAAATGCGCCGGATCATGATAGGTTTTTCTGGGCAAGGGCGCCCAGGTGAACGGGCGCGGCGCGGCGGCGCCCTGCCAGTTGCGCGTCAGGTTAAACACGAGCTCGTCGGGAAAGTCTCCCGGCCCAAACAGGTACAGCGGAATGGCCCATTCGGCCGACCAGCCGCCGGGCTCCGCCGTTGCGGCTACCTGGTAGGGCACCTTCCAGCTAGCTTCCGACACGCCGTTCCGCTTCGCCTGCTCGCGCGTGGCGCCGCCCGCGCCCAGCATGAAGTGATAGTAACACTGCGCCGAGGGCCCCACGAACACTTCCAGGCTGTCGTCCGAGCCCACGGCCAGGTTGTCCGGGCCGGTTTGGTCGGCTGTGGGCCTGCGCCCCGGGTCTTCGCACCGCACGGCCACGTACAGCCAGCGGTCGTCAACGCCCAGCCAGGCCGTGGTGCCGACGTCCGGCCGGGCCTCTCCAAACCCCGGGACAACATGATCCAGGCTGATCCGGGTGGCCGAACGCCAGGCGTCGTCATGCAGCCGGCCGTCCGTCACGGGCGCGGACTCCAGCCGTTCCAAGGGAACCGACGGCCCGTCACGGCCACACGCAATCCCGCCGGCCAGCAGGCAGGCGATTCCCAGCAGACAGTGCATCCACCGCGGCATGGTTGCCTTCCGGGCCGCGGCGCGCCGGCCGCGCACCCGTCACTCCGATTCCACCGTTACGGGCATGTCGTGACGGGACATTACGCCCCGTTCATCCTCGACCTCGACGGTGAAGATGGCCACGCCGGGCTCCATGCCCGAGGTGTCCCAGACCACCGCGCCAGGCTCCGGCGGCCGGTCGAACGCCTGCTCGCGCCCGCCGAACCGGAACACGACCCGCCGTACGCCCAGCCCCTCGGGCATCGAAATCTCGACCTCCGGTTTCCAGGCCGAGCCGCGCGGCACGACCGCGATCCGGTCGGTGCGCCAGCGGCGGGTTGCCGGGTCGCGCGGCACGGTAAGGGGCGGGTCCCGGAAATGAATCCGGGCGCGCGTGGCCGCGCCCAGCGCCTTGCACTCGGCATTTGGCCCGTAATAGTTTTCGAGCACCCAGAGATTGGCGCGGGACTGAACGCCGGGCTCGCCCACTTCGCTGGTCAGCCCGACCGTCCGTTCCTCGTCCTCGTTGGCAAACCAGTTTCGTGTGACGAGAGCGAGGTCGAGGGGCACCCCGCGCAGGAGCACTTCCCGGGCGCAGGCGAACGCGGGCGCAGGCTCCTGCCGTTCCAGAAAATGCCGGCGGGCGGCCCGCATGCGGCCGGGCTGGCGGCGCCAGCGGGCCATGGCCTCCGCGTCGTTGACGAACACGTTGCCCACGATGTCGAGCGAGTCGCCGCCGATGCTCACGAACGGATACACCGCCCCGCCCGCGCGCATCATCTGGCGCCAGGCGTGCATGTCCACCGCGTGCGCCACGCCGTCCCCGGCGTGGATCATGAGGTTGTAGCGGCACGCGTAGCGGCTGCCCTGCTGACCGCCGCCGGCCACGCCATGCCACGTCCAGCGCAGCCGGTTCCCTTCGATCTCGGCCTCGCCCAGGATCGAGACCGGATAGGCGTGCACGTCGAAGAGGTCGTTGCCGATGACGCGGACACCGCGGCCGGCAGCCGTCACGCCCGCCCAGTGGAACCGGCTGATTTCGCAGTGCTCGACGCTCGCGCCGTCGAAGGCCCGGACGCACTGGAAGTTGGAGGCCGGCAGCCGCGCGTACTCTGCCTCGTGCGCGGGGACATCCGGGCCGACGAACCGAAGGCCCGCCAGCCGCCCGCCCGCGCCCAGGTCGAACAGGGCGCGCGCGGTGTAGGCCTTGTCCCGGAGTTGCTGCTCGAAGCCAGCCGGGAACCGGAACAGAATGACCGGCGGTCCGCCGTCTCCCGCCAGGGCCGCCACGGTGACGCCCGGCGGCACGCTGAAGAACGCCCCGTACAGCCGCACGGTGTCAACGGCTTTCAGGCCGCTCAGATCATAGACCGCGCCCGACTGCAATCCGACAACCGCGCCGGCGCGCGCCGCGTCGTCCAGCGCGGCCAGCTCGGCCAGGGCCCCGGCCAGGTCGGCGCCGGTCATCGGCCGCGCGCGCACGGCGGCAGGATCCAGGCCGGCCCAGCCGGCGGGTCCGAACGCCGCCAGGCCCGGATGGACCGAACGCAAAAATTCCATCGGCCCGTCAAACCGCGGGGATTGGGCCGGCGCGGAGCCCGCTGCCACGAGGCCGGCCAGCAGCACGGCCAGCCGGCGACACCTCGACGGCGCGCGGTGCATGGAAGGCCCTTTGTCCACCGGCGCGTTCGTCATCGGAGGGCCTCCGGCACCTGCCACGGACCGGGCCGGCGAAGCACCTCGTCCTGCAGCCGAGCGGTTTGAACGGCGCCCTCCGGCAGGGCGATCCGGACGTCGTAGGCGTACGGCACCCGGACAAGGGGCAACCCCTCCGCGCGGTCCGGCCGGTACCAGCGGGCGCGCACGAGCAGGACGGCGTCGG
>CAZUYI010000314.1:0-3672 GCA_964624095.1 uncultured Verrucomicrobiota bacterium
GCCGCGGTCTGCCTGAACCACAAGCAGCCATGGGGCCTGGGCGAGGCGGGGGAAGGCCTGGCCCTCCGCGTGCTGCTGCTCTGGCCGCTCGCGGTGTTCGGCAATGTCGCCGTGCGCCTGCGGAGCGAGCGCGACGGGCGCTCGCCGGCCTGGGGCTTGACGGCGTTGGCCGTGTTGCTGGGCGGCGGCTGGTTCCTGCTCCCGGCCCGGCCCCAGGACGCGGGTGAGAGTTTCTGGTTCGGGTACGGGGCCGCCGCGGCGGCCTGCCTGGCCGCCGCGCTGGCCATCCCGGCGCGGCGGTCGGGCGAGCCGGCCCTCTGGGATGCCGGCTGGCCCGTGCTGCAGGCGGCGCTCATGGCGGCTCTCGCGGCGCTGATCGCGGCCGGCGGCGTCAACGCGGCCCTGGCCAGCGTCGAAAAGCTGTTCGATCTCCGCATCCGGAGCCGCGTGTACATGGACGTGGCGATGACGGGGTTTTTCCTGGTTGGCCCGATCACGGCCTTCGCCTGGCTGCCCTATCCGTTCGGGGCGGCGCAGCCGCAGCCGGCCTGGATCAAGGGCGCGGCGCGCGTGTTGCTGGCGCCGCTGGGCCTGCTCTACGCGCTGATTCTCTTCGTGTACATCGGGCGGATCGCCCTCGCGGCACGCTGGCCCGACGGCTGGGTGGCCATGCCGACGCTCCTCTTCGCCGCCGTGGGGCTGGCGGGCTACCTGATTGCCCGCCCGGCGCGCGACCGCTCGAGCGAGCGCTGGGCCGCCTGGTACTGCCGCGCGTTCCCGATCGTGCTGCTGCCGCTGGCCGTCGTCCTGCTCCTGGCCATGCGGGTGCGGATCGCGGCCTACGGGTTCACCGAGTGGCGGGCCATCGGCGTCCTGCTGGGACTCTGGATTCTCGGGGTGGCGCTGGTGTTTGCAGTCCGGCCCCGTGCCTCGCCCTGGTGGATCGCGGCCACGCTGGGCGCGCTGGCCGTGGCCGCCGTGCCGGGGCCGTCCTGGATCTCGCGGCGGAGCCAGGCGGCGCGCCTGGACCGCCGGCTCGAGGCGCTGGGCGCGTGGCGGAACGCCGAAGGCGCGGAACAGGTCGTCAGCCAGAAGGACTGGAACGACCTGCGCTCGATGATCTCCTACCTGCTCAAGGCCCACGGGCCCGAGGCGCTGCCGGACCGGGTATCGGAGCGCTGGACCCGCTGGCGGGAAGAGCGCCGCCAGCCGCCCCTGTCCGTTTCCGGCCGGCGTTACCGTACGTACGGCGAGGCCGGCAACGTCCTCGCCGCCCTGAACATCGCCGGCGAGGGCGAGCGGGCCCACCGCTGGGTGTCCCTGCGCTGCGACGGCCATCCGCTGCCGCTGGGCAACTGGTCGGAAGCGGTGCTCCTGGCGGCCGGCTCCACGAACAGCCTGCCGTTCTGGATCAACCACGAGCTGCAGCTCTGGGCGCATCCCTGGCGGCCGGTGGCTATCGCCGAGCGCGAGGCGTTCCTTGATCGCCTCGAGGCGCGGATTGCGGGTACGGCCGACTCGGACGTGCGCCTGGCGCCGGAGCAGATGGGCTATGCGTTCCGGCACGACGGGCGCGAGTATCGCATCCAGTTCCTAAGGCTGACGCGCGGGCAGGGCCGGCGCGGCACCAACGCGCCCGTGTACAATCCGGGCGGCGACAGCGTGCTTTTCATCGGCCCCGCCCCCGCGCCGTGACGGGCGCCGGAGCGCTCGGGTGATGCGCGCGCGAGGGACGCGAGAGGAGCACCCGAATCGTGAATCCATAGGCCCTTGAGAACATTGGCCATGACGCCTGCCTTGAATGTCTGAATGAGATGGATTGACTCTCAAAAAAGGAGGAGAAGGCACTATGATGAGACGATGGAGCTGCATGCTGATGATCGGGTGGGTGTCGGCGGCGGCCCTGCCGGGAAGGGCGGAAACGCGTGTCGCCTGGCCTGAGGAGTGGGTGGTGTTCGGGCCGGTTCCGCCGGGTCCGGCGATGAGGGGCGGAGGCGGTCCGTTGCGGAACGAGTTGCTGCCGGGCGACGCGATGCGGAGCATCCCGGACACACTGCGTGTGGGGGATCTCCTGTTGTCGGCGCAACCCATGCGGCCGGAGGAGGGGCTGTTCGATTTAGAACGGGCGTTCGGCGGAGGGCGTGGCGCGGCCGCCTACCTGTATGCAACGGTGAAGGCGGCGGCCGATACGACGATCCGCATCGGGGCGGGCGCGGATTGGTGGATGCAATGGTGGGTGGACGGACGGCCGATCTTCGACACGCTGGCGACCGGGAACGGGCCGGATCCGGTGACGGATCACAACCATGTGTTCAGCGTGCCGCTAAGCAAGGGCGACCATACGCTGGCGGTGGCGGTGATCGCCGGGAGTACGTCGTTCCTCCTGAGAGTGGCCTCTCCTGAGGAACTGAGCCGCCGGACGGAAGCCCGCAACATCCCGGCCGTATCCGGGGTTACCTGGCCCCGGGAATGGACGCTGTTCGGCGCGGTGCCCGGCCCGTACATCGAGAGGCCGGTTGCCGACGTCATTCTGGCGAGCGGTGACGCCCTGGCCTCCATACCCCGTGAACTCCGTGTCGGGAAAACAAGCGTGAGCGGCCGGTCGGTGCGTCTGGCAGGCGGCACGCTCGACCTGGCGGCCGAGTTTCCCCATGCGCGGCGGCTGTATACCGCCTACCTCATGGCGCCGGTGACCGCGGCGCGGGACGGCCGGGTGCGGGTCGGGGCGGGCGCCAACTGGTGGATGCGCTGGTGGCTCGACGGCCGGCCGGTGTTCGACACGCTGGCGTCCGGCAACCTGAGCGCGCCCTTCACCGCCCGCGACCATGTCTTCGAGCTGGACCTGAGTCAGGGCGAGCACGTACTGGCGGTGGCGGTGATTGCCGGGAACAACGGGTTCGGCCTGGCCGTGGCCGGCCCGGACGAGCTGGCCGCGAACCCGCTGACGTTCGAGGACCTCATGGAAGCCGGCCGGAAGAAATACCACCCGCCGCACTGGTCGGTTCCCATGGACTACCGGGCGGCGGCTTCGGATTTCCGCCGTGCGCTGGAGTTGGCCGACACGGACGAGCGCCGGGCGGCCGCCCGGCTTGCCTGGGCCAACGCCCTCCTGCTGGACGTCGCCACGACGAATGTCGCCGAACTCCGCGCCGAGTACGAAGCCGTGCGGGCGTTGCCGGGCGCGAATAGCTACCAGAAAATGGACGCCGCCCTCGGCCTGGGCGAGGCCTGGCTGCGCGAGGGGCAGGGCGACCGGGCCCGCGAGGCCTTCGCGCTGGCCGGGCAAGGCTTGGCGGACACGGACGTGAGGCGGGAGCGCCTGCGGCTGAGGGCGGCCCGGTCCTTCCTGTGGGAGGGAAACGACGGTGCAGCGCTCGAGATTCTGAAGGCCCTCGAGCCCATCATGCACGAGGTGGACCGCCGGTCCGGCAGCCCGGGCTTCTCGTTCGAGGTGCGGCTGTACCGGGGGGCACTCGAGACGGCGCCCAAGATTCGCCCGGATCATCCGCGGCTCTTTTTCAACCGTGAGACCTGGCCGGCCGTCCGGGAGCGCGTGCTGGCCGACACGAACGGGCTCGCCCGGCTCCGGGCGGCGGCGGACGCGCTGCCCGGCGAGCCGGCCGTCCAGGACTGGGGCGGCCCGCTGATGAATGCCGCGCTGCTCTGCCGGGC
>CAZUYI010000315.1:0-3672 GCA_964624095.1 uncultured Verrucomicrobiota bacterium
AGCCGACGGCGTCGCCCATCGAGTTGGCAAAATCGTTCGCGCCGATGGTCCAGGCCAGGTACAGCCCCAGCAGCAGCGTGCAGACAATGACGACAGCAAGCATGAGCCGCGCCTGTTACCGCTTGACGATCATCTGCCGGAGCACGTCGCCGGTGTTCTCGGCCGCGTTGGCGATCCCGCCCAGGGCGAGAATCATCTTCTCGTAAAACGAAATCGTGACCGGATCCAGCTCCTTCTCGAGGCGGTACATCTCGATACAGAGCGCGCGCTGCATGCGGTCGGCCTTCCATTCGCCCTCGTTCAGACCCCCGACGCGCTTCAGGACCTGCTCCGCCTGCGCGCCGCCGAAGGCCGCTTCGGCCAGGGAGTCAATGTCCTCGGCCGCCGCCAGCAGCAGCTCGCCGACCGATACCACCTGGTCCGCGAAGTCCCGGAACAGCGCGACGAGGCCGGGGTGAATCTCGGTCTGGCGGATCAGGAGCACCACGGCAAAGTCCTGGGCGAAATCGGCGATTTCGTCCTGGCTGTGGAGGTACCGGTACAGGTCGTCGCGGTCCACCGGCAGGAAAAACCGGCGCGGCAGGTGCTCGCGGATCTGGTGCTTGATCATGTCCGCCTCGTACTCGAGCTTCGAGACGGAATCCTGCAGGCGGTGAATGCCCTCCCAGTCCTTCTGGACGCACGCCTCCAGCAGGGGCTTCACCAGCCGGACGCACTCCTGCACCTTCCGCGTGTGCTCGAGCAGCGGCCCGAACGGCGAGCGGCCGAACAGTTCTCCGATCAGATTCCGATTCATGACGCGCCTCCCGGCCGACGGCCGTTGATGGACTCCCCCGTCATCCCGCGACGGGCTCAGACTGCCAGAATCGGAGCGGACCTGTCAAGCGAACTGCGGGGTGGCGGTAGACAAGTGTGTGTGTTTGTGTTTATGTGACTCCCGCGCGTGGTTCCGAATTGAGGTGGAGCCATGCAGGGGCCGGCCCATGAACATGTCTCATGCCCTCTTCAACGCGCTGACTCCCGTTCCGCCCCAGCCGCCGGACACCGCCTGGGCGTTTGTGGACGACCTCCAACGCCCGCGCTGGACGCCGCGCCCGTGGCGCCGGACCGAGGCACGGCCGGGAGACATCAGCCTGATCCGCGGTGTCGAGCTGGCGCCCGGGTTCCCGGACCCGGATGGACTCCTCGAGACCGCCTATGCGGATTTTTCCGACTGCCTCAAGGCGCTGGCCATTCCGGAAGGACGCGGCTACCGGGTGGACACCGGCCACGCCGCCACGCCGTGCTTCGAAGCGTTCCGGCTGGACATCGGGCCGGGCGGCTGCCGGATCGCGGCAGCCGACACGGAGGGCATCCGGCGCGGGCTCTTTTGCCTGGAAGACGAACTCCTGCGCGCCGGCGGCCCCTTCTTGACGCCCGGGACCATCGCGCGGCAGCCCTGGATCAAAACCCGGATATCCCGTTGTTTCTTCGGGCCGATCAAGCGGCCGCCCCGGATGCGCGACGAGTTGCTGGACGACGTGGATTACTATCCCAACCCCTACCTGGCGCGGCTGGCCTACGAGGGGATCAACGGCCTCTGGCTGACCGTCGAGTTCAAGGACCTGTGCCGGACGGACATCGCCCCCGAGTACGGGGCGGACCGCGACCGGCGCCTGGCGAAGCTGCGGCGCACCATCGCGCGCTGCCGGCGTCATGGCATCAAGATCTATCTCTTCGCCATCGAGCCGCGGGCCTGGCCTCTGGATTCGCCCGTCCTGCGGCGGCACCCGGAACTGGGCGGCGTGCGCTCCAAGGACGCGGCGGCGTTTTGCCCGTTTTCGGAGACTGCGCGGCGGTACCTCCGCAACTGCCTGCACAGCCTGTTCGCCGACGCGCCCGGGCTGGGCGGGCTCATCACGATCTGCCTCGGGGAGCGCATGACAACCTGCGCCGGCCGCGGCCGCCCGTGCCGGGAGCTCTGCGGGCGGACCGGCTCGGCCCAGCCCTGGGCGGTGATCCGGGAAACCCTGACCGCCATGCGCGCCGGGATGCGGGACGCCGACCCCGCCGCGGAGTTGATTGCCTGGCTCTATGTGCCGGGCGAGAGCCCCGGCCGCGACCCGGCCGACTTCGACTGGATCAAGGACATCGCCGGGCACATGCCGCCGGACGTCGTCTTTCAGTACAATTTCGAGTCCAACGGCATCGCGCACCAGCTCGGCAAGCCGCGGCTGGCCGGCGATTACTGGCTGTCGTACGTCGGCCCGAGCCCGGTGTTCCGGGACTGCGCCGCGCGCGCCCGGGCGGCCGGCGCGCGCGTGTCGGCCAAGCTGCAGGTGGGCTGCTCCCACGAAGTCGCCACGGCGCCCTACGTGCCCGTGCCATCCAGCCTGTACCACAAGTATGCCGCCCTGCGCGCCGGCGGCGCCAGCGCGGTCATGATGTGCTGGTACTTCGGGAACTACCCGGGTCTCATGAACAAGGCGGCCGGCGAGCTGGCGTTCGAGCCGTTCCCGGCGAGCGAGCGCGACTTCCTGCGGCGGCTGGCCGCCATCGAGTGGGCCGACCGCGCGGACGACGCCGCGCGCGCCTACGACTGGCTGTGGCGCGGGTACCGGCAGTACCCGGTAAACTGCCTGATGCAGTATTACGGGCCCATGCACGACGGCCTCGTCTGGCCCCTGTTTCTCGCCCCGGCGGACGCGCCGCTGGCGCCCACCTGGCTGCTGAAGATGGGGTTCAGCGGCGACCGGATCGGGGAAGCGATCGCGTATGCCCACACGCTCGACGAGGTGCTCGAGCTGTGCGCCGGGATGAGCCGGGACTGGGCCCGCGGGGCGGCCCTGCTGAACGCGCTGGCGCGGGAATTCCCCGATCGGCCCGACCGCGCGCGCGAAGCCGGCGTGGCAGAGGCCCTCGGGCTGCAGTTTCGGAGCGCCGTGCACATTTTCCGGTTTTACGCGCATCGGGAACGCCTGCTGCGCGGCGAGGCGCCCGCCCCGCTGGAGACGCTGGACGCCATGCGGGCCATCGTCCGGGACGAGCGGGCGCTCGACGAGCGGCTGCTGGCGCTGGCGGCCGCCGATTCGGCGCTGGGGTTTCACCCGGAAGCCGAGGGCTACAAATACTATCCCGACAAAATCCGGTGGCGCATGCGGCAGTTGGAGCGCCTCTTGCGGGACGATTTCCCGCGCGTCGAGACGCTGATCCGGGCCAACCAGCCGCTCTTTCCGGAGTATACCGGCCGCGCGCCCGCCGGCCCGGTGGCCGCCTGCCCCGCGCTGGCCTGCGCCGATCCCGACTCCGACGCGGCGTGGCGCGCGGCGCCCCGGCAGGAGAACCGCTACCTCAGCGTCCAGCATGGGCGCACGTTCGCGCCGGCCCCGGCCGGCGCCCCGCCGTGGCACGCGGTCTGGCAGGTGGCGCATGACGGCGAGGCGCTGTATCTCCGGGCGCGGTGCCCCGCCGGGGCCGACCGGCTCGCCCGCGCGGCGTGTCCCGGCGCGGACCTCGCGCCGCACACGCCGGTGGAAACCCTGGCCATCCGGATTGAGCCGCGCCGGCTCTGGCCGGCCGAAACCTTTTCCATTCACCCCGACGGCCGGGTCACTTACCGCGCGGTCGGCCCGATCGGCGGCCGCCGGCCGGCCGGCGGCTGGACGTGCCGGCTCGGAGCGCAGGCGCCCGGCG
>CAZUYI010000316.1:0-266 GCA_964624095.1 uncultured Verrucomicrobiota bacterium
GTTCGAGGCCTTCCTGGCCTGCATCAAGACGGGCGCCGTCCTCTCGCCAGCCTCGACCCTGCTGACGTCCGCCGATCTCTCCGACCGCATCACGCGCGGCCGCGTGCGCGGAATCATCGCCGACGCCCCGCTGGCCGACCGGATCGAGGAGGTCGGCGACCGGCTGAAGACCGTCCCGTTCAAGGCGTTGGTCGGGCCGGCCCGGCACGGGTGTGCCGCCTGGTCGGATACGGAGCGGTTCCCGACGGACTTCAAGGCACCCTTGC
>CAZUYI010000316.1:276-3662 GCA_964624095.1 uncultured Verrucomicrobiota bacterium
GCCGACCTATTCCACCGATCCATGCCTGCTGTATTTCACCTCCGGCACGACGGCCCAACCCAAGATGGTGGTGCACACGCACACGAGCTACCCGGTGGGGCACCTGGTGACCATGTACTGGATCGGGCTGCGGGAAGGGGACGTGCACTACAACATCAGCGCGCCGGGTTGGGGCAAGCACGCCTGGAGCAGCGTGTTCGCGCCGTGGAACGCCGGCGCCACGGTATTCATCTACACGTATGACCGGTTCGATGCCGCCCAGGCCCTGCGCCTGATCGAGCGGCACCGGGTCACCACGCTGTGCGCGCCGCCGACCGTCTGGCGCCGGTTCCTGATCGAGGATCTACACACCTACCGGTTCCGCCTCCGCGAGATCGTCAGCGCGGGCGAGCCGTTGAACCCCGAAATCATCGAGCGGGTCCGCCAGGCGACGGGGATCGCCATCCGCGAGGGATACGGCCAGACCGAAACCGTGCTGCAGATCGGCACGTTCCCCGGCATGCCGGTCAAGCCCGGCGCCATGGGCCGAACCGCGCCCGGCTTCACGGCCCGGGTGCTCGGCCCGACGCTCTCGCCCCTGCCGGCCGGCCAGGAGGGCCAGATCGCGCTGCGGGTTATGCCGGAGCGGCCGCTGGGCCTGATGAAAGGCTACGCCGGCGACCGCGCGCGGGAGGATGAGGTGTTCATCGGGGGCTGGTACCTGACCGGGGACGTGGCGTCCGTGGACGACACGGGCTACTTCTGGTTTGTCGGGCGTACGGACGACGTGTTCAAGTCGGCCGACTACCGCATCAGCCCGTTCGAAATCGAGAGTGCGCTGCTGCCGCACCCGGCGGTGGCCGAGGCCGCCGTGGTGGCCAGCGAGGACCCCGACCGCGGGCTGGTCCCGAAGGCCTTCATCGCGCTGCGGCCGGGCTATGAGCCGTCGGCCGAACTGGCGCTGGACCTCTTCCGGTTCTGCCGGCTGAGCCTGGCCCCGTACAAGCGCCCGCGCCGGCTGGAGTTCATGCAGGAATTGCTCAAGACCATCAGCGGCAAGATCAGGCGGGCGGAGTTGCGCCGCTACGAAGCGTCGCTGCGCAGCCAGCCGGACAAGGCGCCGCTTGAGTTTTCCGAGCGCGAGTTCGCCGCCGAGCTCAAGCCGCCGGCTCCGCCTCCGCCGCGCGCCGAGCCGTGAGCCCGGCGCGCCGCGGCGCCCCCACCCTCCTCCCGCCCCGCTCGGCCGTGTGCACGGGGATCGAGCGCGGCCGCCGTCCGCGCCGAGGCCCGGCGGGACAAGCGCCCGGATCCGGGATTAGTCGCGCGGAAGCCCGGCTGAGGCGCGGACGCCGGGCGGATCCCGCGGCCGGACCGCCGCCAGGCGGGCGTTGCGCCGCAGCCGGTCGAGCCCGGAGCGGTAGACCGCCGTGCCGCGGAACACGCGCGCGAAGCCCGCCTCATCGAGCGCCAGGCAGGCGGCGGCATCCGGGTACGGCGTTCCGACGCCGGGCCGGCCCGCCGGGGTCAACTCGGGCAGGACGCCTTCCGTCCCCCGCGGGTTGAACGGGCAGACGGCCGTGCAGCGGTCGCAGCCGAAAAGCGATCCGCCCATCAGGGGCCGGACCGCCTCGGGAATCGCGCCCGCGTGTTCGACGGTGAGATACGCGATGCAGCGCCGGGCATCCATGGTCCCGTCGCCTCGAAGCGCGCCCGTCGGGCAGGCCGCCCGGCAGCGGCGGCACTCGCCGCAGCCGCCCGGCAACGGCGCCGACGGCGCCAGATCGCAGTCCACGAGCAACTCGCCGAGCACGAGGCCGCACCCCCAGCGCGGGTGCACGAGGCTGCCCTGCCGCCCGATCCATCCCAGCCCCGCGCGCACGGCCCACTCGCGTTCGGGCAGCGGGGCCGAATCCACGCAGACGCGCGCTCGAAGCGCGTGTCCGCGTGCCGCCTCGATCACGCGCGCGAGATGCGTCAGCCGTGTTCGCAGCACCCCGTGATAGTCCCGCCCCTGGGCGTGGGCCGCATACGGGCCGGGCACGCCGCCCAGCGGGTATCGCGCCGCCGCGACCACCATCGACCGCGCCTCCGGAAGCAGGCGCCGCGGATCGGCACGCAGGTCCGCCTGCCGCGCCAGGAAGTCCATCTGCCCCGCACAGCCCTGCTCCAGCCAGCGGGAGAACCCCGCCGCCCCGCGGCTCGGGCCGGCCGCCGCGAAGCCGACCGCCACAAACCCCAACCGCGCGGCTTCCTCCCGGATGACGGACTCGAGTGACATGGACACTCCTTGCGGCACGCCGATTCCGGACCCGGAACACGGCCGCAGCCCGCTCCGCGCACGGCCCGATGGCCGGCCGCCGTCCCCTGCCTGCCGGCCGGGCCGCGGCGCCGCGGCCCGTCAGCGCGGGGCGCTCCCGGGCTGTGCGAGCCGCTGCAGGATGTATTCGACGACGTCGTTGACCGACCGGCCGGTGGTATTCACCTGGAACGGGATCGCGTCGTACAGCGGCTGGCGGGCCTCGAGCAAGGCGCGGAGCCGGGCCTCCTTGTCGCCCTGTTCGAGGAGCGGGCGGTGGGTCGCGGCGGCCACCCGGCGCAGGAGTTCGTCCGGCTCGGCGCGCAGGCAGACCACGCGCCCCGCGGCGGCGAATGCGCGGAGCGCCTCGGCGTGCAGCACGACGCCCCCGCCGCCGGCGATGACCCGATCCCGGCAGGAGGCGAGTTCGAGGAGCAGGCTGCGTTCCATGCGCCGGAACGCCGGCTCGCCGTCCTCGGCAAAGAGGCGGGGCAGCGGCTTGCCGGCGCGCCGTTCGAGTTCGGCATCCATGTCCAGGAACGCGCAGCCCAGCCGCCGCGCGAGCCGCCGGCCGACCGTGGTTTTGCCGGTACCCATGAACCCGACGAGCAAGACCGGCGGGGCGCTCATGACAACCCCCGGCTCAGCCACTGGGTGTAGGCCTGCCACCAGGCGTTGCCCCACAGAATCCAGAGCAGGGCAGCCAGCGCCAGGAACGGGCCGAACGGGATCCGGCTGGCCATGGTCTTGCGGCGCCCGAGCACCAGGGCCATGCCGGCCGCCGCGCCGGCCAGGCTGCCGGCCATGACGACAAAGAGCACGACCAGAGCCTTTTTCATGCCGGTTTCCTCCTTGGAATTTTTTGTGCAGCAGTTTATAGCCGGGGCGGCTCGATCCGCAAGTCCCCTGGCCCGGCCAGAGCCGGGACGTGGACTTCGGGGTGCGATCGTCAATATACTGGCGGCAGGTCACCCAACGGAGGTTGCGATGTCGGCAGAAGAGTCGGGGCGTTTCTCGGTCAGCCCGTCCGGCGAACGGTTCCCGATCCCGAAGGCGGAAGCGTACCCGGAGGAATTCTCCCGGGTCGAGCGGCTCGTGCGGCAGGCCCGCG
>CAZUYI010000317.1:0-3037 GCA_964624095.1 uncultured Verrucomicrobiota bacterium
CTGATGGAGATCCGGCGCAATGAGGTCCTGATACAGGGGCGCATGCCGGAAGAGAAACGACGCGCCGTCGCTCAGGAACTCGAGGATCTCCGGCGCCGAGGAGCAGCAGCAGGCCGTCGTCCCGCCCGGCAGGTCCAGGCCCTTGAGGCCGGGATGCTGCTCGAAAAACGACGCGGGCAGGTAGCGCGGTTCGTTGAGATAGGCATACACGCCCAGCCCATGCCGCCGGGCATGCTCCACCACCGCGTTCAGACGCTCGATCCGGGCTTCCCAGCCCGCGGACAGGGTCCGGTCCGCATCCCAGGGGAAGACGCTCCGCAGCAGGACCGGGAGCCAGATCCCGTCCACCCCCTGCTCCGCCAGCCGGTCCAACAGCCCGGCGGGAAACTGATCGGGCGCGGGCCGCTTCATCTGGTCGCCGTACGACGCCACGTACGACGAGGCAATGACCGGTCGGAACCGGGGCGGGGCGGCGTCCGGGCGGACAGCCTGGCGCGGGGCGGCGGGCCGCTCCAGGGTCTCGAGGAACCCGAAGGGCGGCTCGGCGGGCGCCGTCCCGGCGTCGGGAAAATAGCGCGTCATGGCGGCACGGATGGCCCGCGTGGCCTCGGCTTCCGCCGGGGCGAGCGCCCGGTACGCCACGCGGGGCGTCGCCGGCTTGAACCGCCCGAGCTTGGTATAGAGCCCGTCGTCGAACTCGAGCGCGTCGAGCAGGCGGGCCTCCTCCCAGCCGAGCAACTCGAGGAGTTGCTCGCAGGGCATGAGATGCCAGTTGGCGCGGATCACGGTGGTGGCGCCGCGCTCGAGCCAGCGCGGATTCACCCGAGGCGGCACCGGCAACCCCAGGGCCTCGGCCGCAGCCAGGATGGCCGGCTCGCCGGCGCGCAGCACGTCCGCCAGCCGCCGCGGCGACACCAGCTCCCAGTTCCGCCAGAGCACGGCCTGGAACGGCGCGGGGAAATGCGGCAGCGCCGGCGGCGCCGCCTGCCCGCATGAAAGTGAAGCCGCATCCATGGCGCGCCCCTATGCCGTTCCCTCCGCCGGCACATCCGCCCTCGCCTCGGCGCACAAATCGCTGGCCATCGTTAAAGCCCATGCTAGACTGAAGAACACGGCGGGGAAATGCACAAAATTGACAAAGTTGTGCATGAAAGGAGCGGCCATGAGTCCGGCGCAACCGGCGGGCACTTACGTCAATTTCGGATACACCCCGCAGATTGACCTGCTGTACTGCGACCGGCGGCGCCTGGTGCGCTGGAACGCGGTGCGCAGCCGGGTTCCTTATTGGCGGCTGTATTGGAATGACCGGCCCGGCGCCTGCCTGTGGTCCGACGCGGCCCGCTACCCGCTCGAGCCGGCCTGGTTTACGCTGGTCGCCCCGAACACCTGCCTGTCCTCCAGTCTCAGCCGGCCGGTCGAGCACTTCCACACGCATTTTACCGTCGGCCTGCCGTACGCCTTCGTGACGTCCACCGTCCACCGGTTTCCCGCGCGGCCCTGGCTCCTGCGGCTCATGCGCAGCTATCACCCCCTCTACGGTACACCGGTTGCCGACACGCCCCGGCGGGCGGCGGCGGCGCTGGCGCTGTGCTGGTACGCGCTGTGGACACTGCCGCCGCGCCTGCTGGAGACGCCAAACGCGGATCCGCGTTTGACCGACCTGCTGCGCTGGTGGGAAGCCCAGGACTGGCGCGCCTGCTCGAACCGCGAGATGGCGGACCGGCTCCACCTGGACCCCGCCGCCTTTTGCCGGCTGTTCAAGCAGCGGCTGGGACAGCCTCCCCACGTGTTTGGTCTGCACAAGCGCGTGGAGCGCGCGTGCCTGCTGCTGCGCTTTTCCGACAGCAGCATCAAGGACATCGCTGCACGCACGGGGTTCTACGACCGCTATCATTTCTCGCGCGTGTTTAAGCGGATCATGCGTGCCACGCCGGCCGTGTTCCGAGCCGTGGAGCGATCGGCGTCACCCTAGCGCGGCGGGCCGGTTAGGGACCGTTCGACGCGCCGGGCGGCGCGGCGCGCGGCCGGGGCGTGAGCGCGCGGAACCGGCGCAGCCCTTTCCGCAGGGCCGGGAACCGCGCGTGGATCAGGGCAGCCAGCCGGCCGGGTGCTCGCCATCGGCATACGCCGAAAAATCATCGTAGAATTCGTAGTTCACTCTAGCCGCTACTCTTCCGTGAATGGGGTCGGCGCCGCGCCGGCTTCCATCTGGATGGCGTCCATCCACACCGTGGACCCGCGCGACGTGCTGATGGTAAAGGTCTTTTCGCCGCCGGAGGCCATCGTCCCCTGGATCGAAAACCGTTGCCAGTCCGGCGTCAGGGAGAAGGTTCCCTGGCCCGGCTTGAGCCCGGTCACGGACACGGCCGCCGTGTCGCCCGTCCGGCCGCCACGCAGGTAAAGCGAAAAGACATACGGGTTCGGCTCGCGCAGCACCGGCAGGAAACATTTCCCCTGGGTGCCGGTCTGCTTGTTGTACCCTCTCGGCGCCGGGGTGCTTGTCTCGGGAAAGTCCATGCGGATGCACTGGCGCCCATGCACGGGGCGGTCGGTGACCACGTTCCAGATTGCCCCCGTTTCCCCGATCGGCACGGGCCAGCGATAATGGGTCGGATAGAGAAAGTCCGGCACATCCGGCGAGTTCATGATCTCAGCCGACGGATTGACGGCCACATTGCGGCGTGCCGCGATATCCACCGTGTTGAAAACCGTTTCCGGCTGCGCCGCATCGGAATGGGCCGTCAGGGACACATCCACCCGAATGGGGCCCGAGGCGCCGGGCGCCGGCTGCACGTCGAACTCGTAGGCGCGGGTTCCGTATGCCTCCAGGCGGTCGGCGAAGGCGCCGTCCGCCGTCGGCTTCACGTCTGGGACGCCGAACAGACGCCGGACCTTGCCGCCGCGGAACGCGTCCACGGCATACGCGGCGTCCACGGGGTACGGATGACTGTTGACGGCCAGCAGGAGGTAGCAGCCATCCGGATGCCGGAACAACGCGGCCTGAACGTCCGGGAATACCCCTTTGACCGGATCCCAT
>CAZUYI010000317.1:3047-3653 GCA_964624095.1 uncultured Verrucomicrobiota bacterium
CATGTGCCGGGCCGATACACGATGTCCTGGGGCGGCTTCGGCGCCACGATGGCCGGGCCGATCCGCTTCATTTCCTGCCCGAGCTGGGTCAGGGTATCCCAGCTCGACTTGGTTCGCGTAATGGCCAAGTCAAAATACAGCACGCCTGTGGCCCCGTGAATGAGCGACAGGTAGGTCTGGCAGCGCTGCTCTGCCGGGCGCAGGGGCCGCGCGCTGCGCCCGGCTCCCAGGGATTCGGACAGGAGCGTCATGAACATGACCTTGTTCGCCGCCCGGGCTTGTTTGGCCAGCTCCACCGTCTCCTTGGACAGGGTGGCGCACAACGCCTCCATCCGGCCCGTCCTGTCAGGCGACAAGTAAATGTCGTAGCTCAACGCTTCGGCCCACGCCGTCCAGTGCTTGCCGGGGGGGATAAAACTGCTCGCAAAGATAAGAAACGCCGGGTGGTACGGGTCCCATTCCATCAGGTTTTTGTAATACTGTTCCGCCACCGCGATGCGCGCATCCGGATTCACGATGTTGGGCTCATCCGCATTCACATGGATCAGGTAGACTGGGCTGGTCCGCATGTCACGCGCCTTGGCTTCGAGACGGGGCCGCCGCTCA
>CAZUYI010000318.1:0-3650 GCA_964624095.1 uncultured Verrucomicrobiota bacterium
AATGGGAAACATGAGCCGGCCGCGGAACCGGTCGTACCAGCGCGCCGCCCCGTCGGCCGTCTGGCGGGCCGGGACGACCAGCCCGACGGCCTCGAGCTGGTCGCGGCTGTAGCGGGATGCGGCCCAGCGCAACACCGTATCCCAGCCGGCCGGCGCGAATCCCACCTGGAACCGTTCGAGGGCCTCGGCCGGCAGCGCGCGTGAGGCCAGGTACCGCCGGCCGGGCTCGCCGGCCGGCTTCTCGAGCAGGATCTGGCGGTAGAGCCGGGCCACCGCGGCATTCAACTCGTAGAGTGCCTGCTTGCCAGGCCGTTCGTCGTCCGGACCGCCGCCTTCCCAGCGGAGGGTGATATTGGCGCGCTGCGCCAGCATTTTGACGGCCGTCAGGAAATCCACCTTTTCGTAATCCATGACGAACCGGAAGACATCGCCGCCGGCGCCACAGCCGAAGCAGTGGTAGATCTGGCGCTGCACATTGACGTGGAAGGAAGGCGTCTTCTCCTTGTGGAACGGGCAGAGCGCCTTAAAGGTCGTGCCGCTGCGCTGCAGGGTGAAATAGGATCCGATGACTGTCGCCACGTCGCTGGCGGCGCGAACTTCCTCGATCATGGCAGCGGGCACTTTCATGGCATGATCCTGACGGCTCCATGACGCGGCGGGCCGATGCGGCAGCGCGCCCGCGGTCAATTCGGCGGCTCGGTTGCCGCGGGATCATCCGCCGGCGCCGCCGGGCGGAGCCCCTGGGCGGGAACGACGGGAGGCGGCTCGATCCGGACAGCCTGGAGCCGCTCGACAAGCGGGGGAATCGCCCGGAACACGGCACGCCCGATGACCGAATCGCTCCGCACGAGCGTCCGGAGCGGCGGATAGGGCCACAAGCCCAGCGCCCAGACCCACATCCCGATCAGGAGCCCCGCGCGCAGGAGCCCGGCCAGCGCGCCGGCCGGGCGGTCCACGGACTCGTTGAATTTGACCGTGAGCAGCAGCCGGCCCAGCAGGCGCAGGAGCAGGAACACCGCGGCCGCTAGGAGGATGATGAGCAGGAAGGCCAGGGCTTCCGCGATGTCCGGGCTTTCGGAGAGACGCGTGTGCCGGGCCAGCACGCCGGCGCCCGCCTGGTACAGGCGCAGGCCGGCCCCCAGCCCGATCGCCGTGGCCAGCAGGCGGAACAGCTCGCCGGACAGCCGGCGCTTCAGCCCCCAGAGGATTTCCCAGAGCACGACCACCACCGCGCCGGCTTCGATCACGGTAAACAGGGGCGGAAGGTTCATATCGGTCTGTCCGTGTTCACGGCCGGGCACAGGATCAGCGGAACCAGCGCCACCAGCGCGACCGGGCCGGCTCGGACACCGGGGCGGCGCCGGGCTTCAACGCGGCCAGCCGCGAGCGGGCCGTCGTCGCGCGCGGGTCGTCGCCGAAGCGCTCGATAAACCGGGCATACAGCTCGCCGGCCTGGCGGCCGAGGTTCAGCCTGACGTCATACAACTGGGCCAGAGCCCAGAGCGCCTCGGGCGAGTCGGCGCGCAGCCGGTCGGCCTCGCGCAGGGACACGGCGGCAGCATCGAGTTCGCCCTGCCGCGCCGCGGCGTCGGCGAGGGCCGCATGCGCCTCGTACCAGTCGTTGCTCAGCTCGACCGCCTGCTTGAAATGGACCAGGGCCGGCTCCGTCTGGCCTGCGGCCGCCAGGTACTGGCCCGCGGCCAGGTGGCGATCCGGGCTGCGCTCGCAGAGCCGGACGGCCTCGCGCACCGCCTGCTCGCGCCGGGTCGGGCGCCCGGCCCGGTCGGCTTCGCGGGCCGCCCGCAGGTAATGCTTGAAGGCGGTGTCGAGCCGTCCCGCCCGCTCGAACCGGCGGGCCACGTCCAGGATCTCCTCGAAGGACGGCGAGGCCGGCTCCGTCTCGGGCGCCGCGGCCGGGCTTGCGCGGGGCTCGCCGCCCGTGGGCGCCGGCGCCGGAGCGGGTTGCGCGGGACGGCCCAACGCGTGGAGGGCCAAGGCGGCCTGGTCGGCGCCTTCGCCGCCGGGCGCCAGGCGCAGGTAGTCCCTGAAGAGCGACTCCGCCTGGCTGTCGTTTTTGAGCCAGCGGTAATTGATCATGGCCAGGTTGTAGACGGCCGGCGCATAGCGGGCATTGTGATCGAGTGCCTCCTGCAGGAACGACAGGGCGCGGACCATGTTGGTCCCCTGCAGTTCGAGGAGGGCGAGCCCCGTGAGGATACGGGGCTGGTACGGAGCGCGCCGGTAGGCTTCGCTCCAGGCCTGGCGGGCGTCGTTCCACTGCCGGTGCGCATAGTACATGCAACCCAGGTATTCGAGCGCGCGGGTATCCCCCGGCCCGAGGGCCGCCGCCTGCGAGAACCGGGCCGCCGCCCGGGCTTCCTGCCCGGATTCCGCCAGGAGCACGCCCATGTTGTAGACCGGGTCCGACACCGTCGCGTCCAGCCGGGAGGCGGCCTCGAACGCTTCGAGCGCGCGCTCGCGCTCGCCCATCCGGTACCGCGCCACGCCAAGGGCGTTGCAGGCCGCGGCCGCCGGCACGTTGCTGGCGCCTGGGTTCAGGCTCTCTTCGAGCAACCGCGCGCTGCGCGCGTATTCGCCGCGCTTGAGCGCGCGGATCCCCGCCCGGTACGCCGAGGTCCCCGGATCCCCGCCGCAGCCGGCCAGCAGCAGCACGCCGCCCAGCGCGAGCCCCGCCATGAGCCGGCTCTTCCTGGATCGCGCCCGTTTCCCGGGTTCGAGGAGCGATGGTCGTTCCATGCCCGTTCTCTATCAGAACACGCCGCCGTTGACAACCCCGGATTGTCCCCCTGTCCCCCGCAACCCGCGTCACCGCTCACGGTGGCTCGGGCGAAAGAACCTGCCGGTTCCGCGCAACGCCGCGGGGCGGAGCGTCCATAGAAATCGGGGCCCGATCCTGATGGCGATGGCGCTGGCAAGCGGCGACATCACGGGCCACTCATTCGCGACATCCGCACGGCCCCCTGCCGCCTTCGCGGCAGGCAACACGCGACTATCATACACAGGGTACGGGAAACCCGGAACGTCGTCCGCCAAGGGCGGGCTACGACCAGCAGAAACACGTGCTTGCTTGATGCAACCGGCAACTCAGGCTATGCTCTCCCCTGGTCACGCGCGCGTATATCATGTCTCTCTCCGGGGTGTGCAACCGAAGAGACGAACCGGCTGCATGACCTTTTCAACTTCTCAAGGTGTTGCCTTGGCGACTCGCGCGCGGGTCCGGAACCCGCCCGTATACAGGGAGACGGGTATGTACAGGCGTCGTGGACGCAGCCTGTGGTTTGTCGCGTTGATCCTGTCCTTGGCGGGCGGATGCGCGATGGCCCAGGCCAGCAACGAGACGTTCGGCTGCGAGTCCAATCCGACAGGCGACCCCATCGGGGGTGGGGCCGGGTACCGGGACACCAGGACCCGGGGTGATTTCACGGTCCGCACGGCAGGCGACCTGTTGGCCGCGCTGCAGGAAGCCAGGGAGGGCCAGGTAATCTTTGTCCCCGCCGGGGTCGAGATTGACATGGCGGGCCAGGAGAATCTGGTCATCCCCGGGGGTGTGACCCTGGCCGGAGGCTGCGGCCGGGAAGGGTCGTCACGCGGCCGAATTGTGATGAAGCGCAGGCAGAAGAAGATCTACT
>CAZUYI010000319.1:0-3633 GCA_964624095.1 uncultured Verrucomicrobiota bacterium
TAACGGCCGAATACGCATTGGACACGGTCACGGCATCGAGCAGGGCGCCGGCATGCTCGAGGATAAAACAGCGGGTGGCGCCGCCGCCGTTGATGACGGTGTCCGCGGGGACCTGTGTGAATCCGCGCACTTTGGTGTTCTGAACGGTAATCACTCCGGTAATGTCGTACTGGCCGTTCGACACCCAGACCGTGTAGCCCGGCGTTTTGTTGGCCAGGTCCACGGCCGCCTTCAGGCTCGTGGCCGCATCCACCCACTGGGTGTACGGCTCCAGGTTGCCGCCGTCCAGCGACACGTAGCGGTCCTGGGCCGCGCCCAGCGCCGCCACCAGCCCGATCCCGATCACTCCCCATGCTTTCATGGCCATTCCCTCCCTTGCGTGGCCGGCGGCGACACGCCGCCGTCAGACCGTAATGGCGCCCGAGCCGCCCCGACGCTCCCGTCATGGCGCGCGGCTCTCGGAGTCGTACTGAAATTCGGTGGCTTCCCGGCCGGACTCCATCTGCAAGCCGTTTATCCAGATGGGGATGCCTTCCGAGGCGCTCATGACGAACATCCGGATACCCATGCGACGCCCATGACCGGGCGGCAGCTCGAACGTAAGGGTGTGGCGCGTCCAATTGGTTGTCAAGGGAAACGAGTGCTGCGTCGAGCGGACGTCCAGCATCAGGAAATTCGCATGGGCGCCGGGCGTTTCGCCTTTCGCGTAAAACGAGAAGGTGATCGGCAGGATCGCGTTGGTAATCGGCGGGTACGCCGACCCGATGAGGCCCCGGGTCTTCGGGCCGGGCTCGTGGGCCGGCCGCCGGAACAGGCGCAGCGAAGGGCGCCCATTCCAGGGCACGGACGGGTCCACGCACCACGAGGAGCCCGGCCGGCCGGCCATGGGATCCACGCTCAGGATGAAGTACGGCTGGAAATAATCCGGAATGCCCTTGTTGGTCTGCTGCGCGAAGCAGGGATTCGGCACAAAATTCCTGCCGCGCGACGCGCGGCTCACGACGGCCGGCACGTCCACCAGCGGATAGCACTGCTCCGGCACGGGCGTCATGACGACCTGCACGTCCACGACCGGCGGCTCCCCACCCAGGTCCAGCCGGTAGGCGCGCACGCCGTACGGCTCGAGCGTCTCGGCGAAGGCGCCGCCAGCCGCCTCCATAGGGCGCGTGCCCGCTGCGGCGCCGTCGGCGAACAGGCGCTCCGCGGTCCGCAGGCCCGCCACGCGGAACTCCGCGCGGACGGCATGCGCTTTGAAGTTGGCCGCCAGGAGCAGGTGCGGCCCGTCCGGATACTTGAACACGGCGGCGTTGACCATGGGGAACACGCGTTCGCGCGGCCGGAACTCGTCCGGGTCATAGCGGATCGCCTGGGGCACGTCGCCGTTCAGGAGCGCCGGGGACAAAGCCTTGACCTGTGCGCACACGGTGCGCAGCCCGTCCCAGGCATCTTCGCCCGCGAGAGCGGAGAGCGAGAAATACATCAGACCGCGCGCCCCATAGAGGATCGCGCTGTACGCCTGGCACAGCATGTGCGCCTGGCTGAGCCCGATGGGCTGCTTGTTGGGCGCGATGCAGGCGGCAACCGGTACAAACCACATGACCTTGTGGTCCTGCCGGCAGCGCTCGCGAAGGTCCCATGCATAGTAGGCCGTGCCCAGCCCGGGATCGTTGTAGACATCGCCGCCCACGTGCGGGTTGGGATACACGTCGTAGCCGATGACATCCGCCCACCGGGTCCACGGGTCCCCGGCGCGAATGGACCGGGCATATACCATCCAGACCGGACGGTAGGGATCGAGCGCCGTGACGGTCTTCCAGGTCCATTCGGCCGCCGCAATGCGGTCGTCCGGGTTCACCAGGTTCGGCTCGTCCACGTTGTAGTAGCCCAGGCAGTTCGCGTACGACCGCAGCGCCCCGACGGTCGCGATCAGCTCCGGCTCCAGATCGTCATACAGCGCCCGCCGGATCAGCAGCCGGTCCGCCAGCGGCAGCCGGTCGGCCTCGGTCAGCGCCCGCGTGCCCTTGCCGTCGAGCGCGCCCCGCAGCCGTTCCGGGATGGCCGCCAGCGCCGCGGCGCTCGGCTTGAGCATGCTCATCGGGCTGACGACGTCCGGGTACACGTAGGGCAGCACGTCCAGGCCGTGCGCGGCCGCCGTCTTCATGAACCGCTCGACGTGCGCGCTCGGAAGGTCCCGCCCCACGAAATTCAAGCCGATCTCCTCGCCCAGCAGCCGGAACAGGCCCGCCTCGTCATCGTCCACCAGGCCCGCCATCAGGCGGGTCTGGAGCTGGTGCGCGTAGATGCCCAGCGGAAAATACGGCTGCCCGTCCTTCAGCAGCACGCCCTTCACAAGGTCCGCCTTGATCTCGAAGCCCGGACGCGGCGGCAGCTTGCGTACCGTCACCGGGCGCGACGCCATCTCCGACTCGCCCGCCAGCAGCCGGACGGCCAGGACGGTGTCGCCTTCCTTCAGGACGGCCAGCGGGATCACCGCGGTCAGGACGGGCTCGAGCGCGCGGCTCTCGAAAACCGGCCGCGCGTCCGACGTCACGGCAAGCGACAGGTCCGTCAGCAACTCGGCCGCCAGCCCGAACTCGACCCGCACGGACGCCGCCTCCTCGCTCGTGTAGTAGCTGCGCGTCGGGTACGCGTCCCGCAAGACCTGCAGGGCGCTCGCATCCTCGAGTTCGCGCGCCGCCAGCACGTCCTCCGGACGGCCCGGGGCCGTCAGGCGTACCTCGACCCGCCGCTCCCGGAAATCCGACGCCGGCACCGCCAGCGCCAGGTTCGTGCTCGAGCCGCCCTCGAGCGTCACGCGCCCGGACCAGGCCGGCACCGGCGCCCTCTCCCGCTCCTCGATCACGGAGACGTCCACCGCGCCCGCCGTCGGCGAACCTGCCTCGAGCCCGATCTCGAGCCCGTAGACGAGCACGCCGGCGTCCCGGCGGAAGCCCGTCGCGCGCACCGCCGCGACCCGCGGCACGAACGGAACTCCCGGCACGAACCCGCCCAGCCCGCCCAGCGCCGCGTAATTCGCGAAGTCATGGACGGAGCCCCGGCTCCCGGGCCGCAGCACGAACGACAGGCGCCGCTCGTCCTTCGGCGCCTGGGCCTCGTCCAGCTCGACGTCAATCAGTGTCCGGCACAGGTTGAGCTGACAGCCGCTCAGGTCGTCGGGCCGGAAGATAAACAGCGGGATCGCCAGCTCCGCGCTCCAGCCGTCCGGCCGGCGCCGGGTCGCCGAGCGCCACGGCGCGCTCCAGGACTCGTCCCGCGCCCCGTCCATCGTGATCCGCTTGTCGTGCTGGACGTTCGCGAAACTCAGCGCCAGGTGGTAGTATCGCTTGCCCTTCGAGGGGTCCGGCCGCAGGAACAGCTCGACCGACTCGTCCGTGTAGGCCGGGCCGTCCCGCCGGAATACCCGCTGGCGCACGTGCCCCATCGCCGGGTTGCGGCAGTCGAACCCCACGTACAGCCAGGCCCCGTCCCGGCCCAGCCGCACCGTGGTCGCCTCCGACGGCGTATCGGATCCGGGCTCGTACAGGCGGTCCACCACCGCCGCCGCCGCCCAGCCGGGATCGTCCAGCGCCCCGTCCAGGACCGGCGTCGCGATCTCCGGCGCCGAAAGCGCCG
>CAZUYI010000320.1:0-3615 GCA_964624095.1 uncultured Verrucomicrobiota bacterium
GCACCTCGGGTGACGCATGGCCCAGCGCCCCCATCAGCGGCTCCACCGCCGCCGCACCCGCCCCCACCAGCTCCACCGCCGCCGCCGAGCGCGAGTCCGACTCCAGCGTCGTCCGGGCCGACGGGTCGGTCAGTTGCCCCATCAGCGCCTTCACGTCCGGCGCACCGTCCGCCGCGCCCGCCCCGGCCGCCCACAGACACGCCCACACCACGCTCGCCAGCCCGATCGTTCGGCTCATACCGTCTCCTTTCCAGGGTTTTGATCCGGTTCCGTTCATTTCATCAACGCCAGGCCGGTTTGCGGCATGATCTCGCGGGTCAGAGGCTTGTCCGCCCGGACCGTGCCGTTTTCGGCAATCTTGATATGGCCGCCCATTTCCCCGGCCTTGTCAAACGCCACCGTGTAGTCGCGCTCCCCGACGCGGAACGAGAGTTCGACCCGCTCGACCCGATCGTCCAGCCGGCTGTCCACCATGCGGGCCTCTTCCTGGCCGCCCGCCTGGAGCAGGTGCAGGAAGAAATCCTCCTCGCGGGCGGCGCCGGGCTTGACCTCGACCCGCCAGCGGCCCACGTTCTCCGGGATGTCGGCCGTGTTCGTCATGCCCATGTTGCGCAGGTACGGCGAGTTCTCCTCGATCGGCCAGTTCTGGCCGCCGGCCCAGAACTCCTTGCCCGGCCCGCCGACCGGCTCGAGCACGGCGTCCGCCGGCAGAAGCGTCCGGCAGAAAATCCGACCCTCGCCCTGGTCCGCCCGGCACTCCTTGCCCTCGATCCGCGGCTCGTTGGCCGTGTGCAGCAGCCAGGCCTTCGGGTACTCCGCCTGCTTCGAGGTCACGCGGTCGAACACCACGAAGTGATCGGGCGGCAGGTAGAGAAACTGGCGCGTCATGCGGGCGCACTTGTTCGAGTGGTACGTCGCCGTGGCGTCGGTGGCGGCATAGGCCATGAGCCGGTCGGTTTCGAACGCGACGACCCGGGCATTCATGGGCAGTTCGCGCTGGCCGCCGTAAATCCGGCGCTCGACGCGGTTCCGCATCCAGGTTTCGCCGGGCATATCGATCAGGACCGTATTATGCGCCACGCTCTGGAAATCGTACATCAAGTCGCCGGCGCGGGTGCCGCTGTCCAGGGCGAGGAACCCGCGCTTGAAAATGGTAAAGTGCCCGGCGTCGAAATGCTCGGAAAAAATGAGCCCGCTCGTGCAGCCGCTGGAATACAGGGCGTACGTGGACTCGCCCGGATCGAACCCGGAGGACATCAGCATCAGGCCGTTGACGCCGAACAACCGCGCGGGCGGCAGGCCCTCGGGCAGCCGGGGCTCGACCGGCTTCTCGCTCGCGCTCAGCAGGTAGGGATACACGACATACGACCCGGCGGCCTCGCCGGCGCCGGCGTCCCGCATGCGCTGCATCAGCCAGGCGGCGATGCCTGCCTCCTCCGGCTCGATGTCGGCAAAGAAATAATTGAAGTGCCTCAGGTTGCTGTAGAGCAGCGAGCCGCTCTGCCAGCCGTCGCGCGGGCGCCAGGAATGCGTGTAGCCGAAGTCCCGGTAGCCTGACCCCTTGAAGCCCAGCATGTTGCGCAACACATAGCTCGGGGCGATGGTGGCGCCGAAGGCCCACTCCGGGGACACCGGCCCGACGGCCGAGCGCCAGGTATGCAGGAACGTCCAGAGGGGCGTGGGCAGATCGTTGAAATTATAATCCACTTTGCCCACCCCGCCGCGGTCCGCCATAATGCCCAGGTATCGTCCGAACCCGGCGACCACGTGGTTGTCATAGCCGCGGCCGAGCAGGATCAGCGCCCGCAGGGCCTCCACATCGTCCAGGCCGGAATCGTAGCGCAGGAGCCCGGCATACCAGCAGATGCTCGGCTCGTAGTAGTAGGAATGGCGGTTGCTGCGGTTCATCAGCGACTGATCCGTGTGCAGCGAGAACACGTAGCGGAGGAAATCCCGCGCCAGGCCGCGGGCCTCTTCGGGCGGCAGGTCGTTCCAGACCCAGTCCAGCGCCGCCGCGCAGCTCAGCCGGGACTCGACATGCGAATTGAAATCCGTCCGCTGCAGGTAATGGTCCACGCTGGCCCGCAGCATCTTGCGGATCTTGGCCAGCAGCGCCGGGTCACCCGTCACCCGGTAGACCAGTGCC
Source organism: uncultured Verrucomicrobiota bacterium (assembly GCA_964624095.1). Classification (GTDB taxonomy): domain Bacteria; phylum Verrucomicrobiota; class Kiritimatiellia; order JAAZAB01; family JAAZAB01; genus CAZEVX01. The sequence continues at coordinate 2,147 of CAZUYI010000320.1, forward strand.
GCCGTCATCACGCCCGGGTACGATTTCCAGGCGTCGCCGACCTTGAACCAGTAGACGCTGCCCCAGTCTTTGACGTCGAACTCCTCCGGCAGGGATTGGAGGGCCTGCCGGAGATTCCCGAATCCCTTCGGGTCCGCATCCACCTGTTGCCGGATGGCCGGCCAGGTGTCCGCGTTGAAAAACAGCCGGGGATGCTCCGGCCGGATCCGCGGCGCCACCTCCAGCGCCTCGTCCAGCGAGGCGGCGAAAAACCGCACGGTCGAGTCCAGATTGGTAGCGGACAGCAGCCGCGCGAGTGTTTTCCGGGCGGCGTCCATGTTCTTTTCCTGGACGAGCGCGCGGGCGGAGGCCAGCTCGACGGCATGCTCCCAGCCGGGCTGCGCCGAGAGCGTCCGGGCCTGTTCGAACGACTGCCGGGCCAGGTCATAGCGCCGGTCGCGCTGCCACGCCTCGCCCAGGGCGAGCGCGGCTCGCGCCCGCTGGTCCGGTGCGGCGCCCTCGAGGGCCAGCGCCGCTTCACAGTCGGCGCGGATGCCGGCCATGTTTGTATGGGCCGTATCGTAAAGGTCGTTCTCGGCGAGCGCCACGAGGGCCTCCGCCCGCTGGCGGTCGTTGGACGCCGCCGCCACGGCGCGGAGGAAGTCGGCCCGCGCGGCCTCGAAGTTGATGGCCGTGGACCAGTGCCCCGGCCGGTACTTCTGACGGCCGGCCGCCATGGCCTCCTGGAATGTCCACGGCCGGGCCTGCAGTTCCGCGGGGCTGGCCACGGCCAGTTCGAAGCCGCTGTGCCCGCCGAACACGATCACGGCCAAGGTGTGCGCGCCGGGGGCCAGGGCGAGTTCGAAGACATGATCGCGGCCGGTGACGGCATCCGAGCCGTTGCCACGCGCCAGCGTATCGAAGACCGGCCGGCCATCCAGCCACCACTGCATCCACCAGTTCGCTCCCGCGCCCATCTGTACAGTCACGTCCCGATCCGCCCGGATCGTCGCCACCAGGCAGGCGGAGGCCAGGCGCCAGGGCGCGCCCCGCCATTGGGCTGCCAGTTCCCGACGCAGGTCGAGCCGGCCCTCTTCCAAGCGCATCGGTCGTCCCTTGACCGTCCGCCCGTTGAGCACCAACTCGGAAGGAATAGCGGTCAACGCCTCGCCGGACGGCAGCCGGGCGGGATCGGGCCGGCCGGCCACCCAGTCCCCGGTCTCTGGGACGGGTCCGAACACGGTCCACTCCGTCGGCCAGTCGAGCTTCGGTTCCGCCGCCCCCACCTGTGCCGCCAGGAACAGGAGCCAGCCCGCGCGGGTCAGCCGGCGTCGTAGCGCGTTCATAACGATGTCCCTTTTTTTTGGCGCATTTGTTTCTCTCCGCGTTTGATGCAACCTCCGGCGCGGCAGCCGCCCTACCCCTTGACACCCACGCCCAGCACCTGGCTTTCCGGCGCTCCCATCTTCAACCCGGCCAGGCTCTGCCGC
>CAZUYI010000321.1:0-489 GCA_964624095.1 uncultured Verrucomicrobiota bacterium
AGTTGGGATACGTTGTGCGAGCTGGCCCGGCGCATGAAGCGGCTCGGGCCCGTCTGCCTCGAGCCGGCGCTGCCCCAGACGGTCGAGTACTCGGGCGGGCCGTACGACTTCGACGCGCGCAAGCTGCCCGACATCCAGGTGTCGCTCAAGCGCGACCCGGACGGCGGGTACGTGCTGCTGGCCGCCAGCGTGGCCGACCGGCCGGTGGCCGCCTCCTTTGCCAGCCCGCTGCTCGACGGCGGGGGCACGGTCAAGGAGCTCTTCGCCCACACGAGCTACGCGGTCAAGGGCGGCGCCTTCGAAGATACCCTCGAGCCGCTCGGCGCGCGGGCCTACCGCATCCAGCCGGCCGCCGGCCCGGAACCCGGCCCGGACGCCGCGCCAATCCGGTTGACCGTCGCCATGACCCCGCAGGGGCCGGTCCCGCCGCGCCCCGTCAGCTACGGCCGGGCCGGCCGGGTCGGCATGAAGAATCTCATGCCCAATCCG
>CAZUYI010000321.1:499-3585 GCA_964624095.1 uncultured Verrucomicrobiota bacterium
TCCGAGCTTCGAGGAGCAGTCGGTGCCCACCCGGCCGGATTACTGGCGCCAGACGGGCACCTTCCGGGCCCGGGAGATGACCGGCTCCACGAACCAGGTCTGGGGCCTCTCGACCCACGAGCCCTACCACGGCGCCACCTGCCTCGAGATGATCTCGAGAAACGGCGACTGGCGGTTCGCCTACCGGTACCTGACGATCGAGCGCCCGGCGCCGGAACCCTACGTCCTGTCCGCCTGGCTGCGCTCCGACCGCGACGGGCAGGTGGTCCGGCTGCGGGCTGGGGCCGCGGGCGATGTCCCGTTCCCCGTCACGCGCGAGTGGCAGCGGTACAGCCTGCCGTTCCAGGCCGGCACGGGCCAGGTCATGATGGGCATCCATTTCACAGCCGAGCCGGAGACCACGGTCTGGGTGGATGCCGTCCAGCTCGAACGCGGGCGGACCCCGACGGACTTCGAGCCATAACCGCGGCGCGGGCGCCTTTCGATGAGGCGCGCCGCCCTCTCCCACGGAGTCGTTATGAAACGAATCGGATGCGCCGCGGGACTGCTGCTGGCCGCCGGCTGGGCCGCGGCGCGGATCGTCTACGAGGCCGAAACCCGCACGGTGGTGGTGTCCGACTTCCCGGAATCGCTGCCGGCCCGACTCGATACCCTGGCGCGGGCCGACCGTGCCAACGGGTGGGGCCTGCTGGACTACGCGCCGGACACGCAGACTTGGACGCTGCGGGCCAACCTGCAGGTGGGCCGCAACGACGGCACGGAGACCTGGATGCAGATCGCGTGCCCGGCGCGGCCCCGCGAGACCCTGGCCCTCGACGGCACGCTGGTCCTGTGCCCCTACCTCGTGGTCGGCGAGAACGACCGCTACACGCCGAAGCGGGTCAACCGGCTGACCCTCGGCGCGCCGGATCGCCCGGACATCCGGGCCTCGCTCACGATCGCCGGCGCGGGCCACACGGTGCTGACCGGCAAGCTGCCCGGCCCCGGCGGCGCGCTCCAAAACGGATTTGGCGGCGAATTGCGCATCCATCACGGCGCGTTGACCTCGCCCGGCGGCGCGCGCGAGATCGCGCGACCGTACTGGTCCGGCGAGCTGACGCTCGACCATGCGGTTGTCTCCGGGTTCAAGGCGCTGGCGCTGTTCGGGACGGCGCGGCACCGCACGTCGCTGCGCGACTCGATCTTCGAGAACAACGACGGGGTCTTCGGCTCCCCCGCACAGGAGGCCGTCGGCTGCCTCTTCCGCGGCAATGGGACAGTCATTCAAAGCCTGAACGGCGACACCGTGCGGCTCATCGGGTGTCGGTTCCAGGACAATGACCGGAACTGGAACCTGTTCAACGGCGGCACGATTGACTGCCTCGACTGTGCCATCGCGCCCGGCGCCCAGCCGGATCGCTACGGATTCAAGCAGACTGTTCCCGCGCGCGTCTTCGCGCGGCGGAGCACGGTCGTCAAGGTAGTGGCCGGTCCTGGCGCGCCTGCGCCGGGCGCCACCGTCACCTTCACGCCCCGGCCGTCAGGCGAGGATTTGGTGTTCTACAATCACGCCGTGACCGGTCCGGACGGCTGCACCCCGGCCGCCGGCACCTCGAATACCGTGATCCTCACGGAGTCCGTCACGGAAGCCGTGCCGGAGGGCGCACCCCGGGTCACCCGCTTCACCTACAGCCTCGAGGTCAAACTGGCCGGAAAGGAGCCCGTCCGTCTCGAGGGCTACGCGCCGCGGGACGGCGCCCCGCCTGTCGAGGTGAACGTGTCGGCCGCTGGCGCGCGGTAGCCTGCGATTCCCGGCGAACGCTTTGCGCGGTGCCATGTCGTTGCGCCATGGCCGTGGGCCATGAATTCCGACAGACTTGATCCTCCGCGCGCTGTGTGAGAGTATTCGCCCTGCAGGTCACGGAGTCGCACATCGTATGGACCTTCTGGATCCATTGTTTCGGACCGGATCGGCCCCGCTGCGCGAGCCGGAGGGTTCGCGCGCGAGCCTGCTGATAACCGGTGACTGCGCGCCCCGGGACGCCGCCGAGCCGCTGATCCGCGCCGGGCGGGCCGGCGCGATCGTGGCGGCCGTCCAGCCCTTCATCGAGCAGGCCGACTGGCGCGCCGTCCAGTTCGAGGCTCCGCTCGTGCCGCCGGACTTCGAAACCCGGGCACTCGGCGACCGGTTCATGCATTGCGCGCCGGACACGGGCTTGGCCTTCCTCCGCGCGCTCGACGCCAACGTCGTGCTGCTGGCCAACAACCATGTCGGCGACTTCGGCCCCGAAGGCGTACTGGAAACCATCCGGCGCCTGGACGAGGCCGGGCTCGCCCATGCAGGCGCGGGGCCCGACGCGGCGCACGCCGCGCGGCCGCTGCGCCTCGAAAAGGGGGGGCTCGCCCTCAGCCTCATCAACGTGGCCGAAAACGAGTTCGGCATGGCGGACCAGGACTATCCCGGCGCCCACGGGCTGGACTATTTCGCGCTGCAGCGCCAGATCCGAGCGGAAGCCGGGTCCGCCCGCGCCGTGATCGTCGTGCAGCACGGCGGCAACGAATACAATCCGATCCCGAGCCCGATGATGGTCGAGGCGTGCCGGTCCTACATCGAGGCCGGCGCCGCGGCCGTGGTGAATATCCACACGCATTGCCCCCAAAGCCTCGAGCTGTGGCAGAGCAAGCCGATCGTGTATTGCCCCGGCAATTTTTATTTCCCGCTTCGGGAGCAAGGCAACTACCGCCCCGAGTCGAGCTGGTTCGTCGGGTTTCTCGTCCGGCTGGACCTCGACGCCCGCGGCGTGTACGGCCTGACCGTCATCCCGACCGAGTTCGTCCAGGAACCATGCATTCGTCCGCTCGAGGCCGAACGGCGCGCAACATTCCTCGCCTACCTCGGACGGTTGTCCGCCATCCTCCACGACCCGGACCGGTTCCGCCGGCACTACCGGGCCTGGTGCATCCGGCGCTACCGGAAGCTGGGCCGCATTTTCCACGAATGCCTCAACCCGTGGCCCAAAACCTTCGAAACTGACGCCCAGATCGACCGGATATGGCCCTTGCAGAACACCGTCTCCCAGGAAAGCAGTTGGGAGGTGTTCCGCACC
>CAZUYI010000322.1:0-3564 GCA_964624095.1 uncultured Verrucomicrobiota bacterium
CAACATTGGGATCATTTCTGTCAACAACCCTCCGGTCAATGCCCTGTCGCAGGCCACTGAGATCGTCACAGCGCTGCCGTCGGTCGATTTTTATGACCGGGGCAACACTTCAGTCGCCTCGCTTATCCGTCAGGGCCTGCAGCACAGCACCACCCGGGCAACCCTTATTTACGCTGCCGAAAACAACAATCACGCCGCCCAGATTCTCGAAGACAAGGTCTGCTTCCGACCCGCTCACCCCGTTCAGTATCTCAACACCGTCATCGGCAAGATGAGCCAGGTCGTCACTGATAAAAACGAAATCGCCGAAAAGCATCTGTCCCCGATTGTTCCCGGGATCGACCGCGCCTTTCTGGTCGAGGAATTCAACCGGATTCTCATCACGAAAACCAGCGGCGAAGGGTTCAGAAGACACATATTGGTCTTTGAGGAAAGAGACGACCTGCTGCCGTTCGAGGAGGCCAAGCTGTACGGGCACAACGCCACGCACGCGCTGCTCGGGTACCTGGCGCGCGAGGCGGGCCTGGCCACCATGGCCGGCCTGCGCGGGCGTCCGGACCTGCTCGAGATCGGGCGGAGCGCCTTTCTCGAGGAGTCGGGCCGCGCCCTCTGCGCGCGGTATGCGGGGGTGGACCCGCTGTTCACGGAGGTTGGCTACCGGGCCTACGCGGACGACCTGCTCGAACGCATGCTCAACCCGCACCTGCGCGACGCCGTTGAGCGCGTGGTCAGGGACCCGCGCCGGAAGCTCGGTTGGGACGACCGGCTTGTCGGGGTCATGCGCCGGGCGCAGGCCTGCGGCATTGTACCGCGCCGGTACGCGCGCGGGGCGCGCGCCGCGCTGGCCATGCTCCGCGAGACGGACCCCGCCGGGCCCGGCGCCCTGCTCGATGCGATCTGGGCCGGGTCCGGTGGGACGGCGTCCGAGAAGGACGCGATCAAGAGCCTGATTCTTAACGCGTGAACCTTATGACGGAAGGAGGATCAGCCATGCTGTACGTCATCCGCAAAGCGCGCGCCGCGCCGTCGCTCGCCGGCCGGTGGGCCGAGCCCGCCTGGCGCGGGGTGCCGGCCCTGGCGCTGCGCCATTTCCTGGCCCAGAGCCGCTCGCGGCATCCCCGCGTGCAGGTCAAAAGCGTGTACGACGACCGGTACCTGCACCTGCTCTTCCGGGTGCGCGACCGATGGGTGCGCTGCGTTCGCACGGCCTACCAGGCGCCGGTGTGCCGGGACAGTTGCGTGGAGTTCTTCGTCGAGCCGCGCCCGGGGCGCGGGTATTTCAATCTGGAGTTCAATGCCGGCGGGGCGCTGCTGCTCTACTACCAGGAACCCGTGGCTGCGCCGCGCGGACGGCCCGCGTCGTTCCGCCGGATCCGCGTGCCCTGGCCGCTGGGGCGCCGGGTGCGCATCTATCATTCCCTTCCCCGGGTCGTGGAGCCGGAGCGCGCCGGGCCCGTGGTGTGGAGCATCGAGGCGCGCGTTCCGTGGGCGATCTTCGAGCACTACCTCGGCCCGCTCGGCCTGATCCCCGGCCAGACCTGGCGCGCCAATTTCTACAAGTGCGGCGATGAAACCTCGCACCCGCACTGGGCCTCCTGGGCGCCGCTCGGCCCGGAACGGAACTTTCATGTGCCGCCGTATTTCGCCCCCATCCGCTTCGAACCGTGACTACGCCCCGGGAGCCCGGTTGCCGCCCCACGCGGCGGACGCCGGACCCACTCCCACCGGAGGACAAGCCCATGAAACTCACTCCCACGCGCCGCTATGGACGGGTCGGCTGGATCCTGGCCAATGACCGCCTCGAACTGTTCGTCATGGCCGGCGGCGGCCATATCGCCGGCCTGCACCTCGCCGGATGCCCGGCGCCGAACCCGTTCTGGATTCCGCCGTGGAAAACCATCGAGCCCGGCGCTTACCGGCCGGCCGATGCCGCCCGCTACGCGGGCAAACTTCTGGCCTGCATCGCCGGGCACAATCTCTGCCTCGGCGTGTTTGGTGGGCCGTCGCCCGATGAAGGCCGTGCGGGCGCCTTCGGCTGCCATGGCGAGGCGCCCATTGTGCGCTGGCGCGCACTGGGCCGCGTGGTCTCGGCGCGCCGGCTGCGGTTCCGGGTGGGTTGCGACCTGCCCGCGGCCCGCCTGCGCTTCACCCGTACCCTCGCGCTCGAGGCGGGCTCCGCGATCGTGCGTATCCGCGAGACGGTCGAAAACCTGGCCCCGCTCGATACCCCGTTCACCATGGCGCAGCACGTGACCTTCGGGCCGCCGTTCCTCGAGCCGGGCGTCACGGTGTTCGACCTGTCGGCCTCCCGCGGGCATACCGTGCCGGGCACGTTTGGCAAGCCGCAGCGGCTCCGCTCCGACACGCCGTTTGCCTGGCCAGACGGGCCCGGCCCCGGCCGCCGGACGCCGGACCTGCGCCGGCTGGACACGGCGCCGCATTCCGATTTCTGCACGCTGCTCATGGACGATCGGACACCGCATGCCTGGTTCAGCGCCGTCAACCCGCGCGCCGGGTTGCTCGTGGCCTACGTGTGGAACCGCGCCGATTTCCCTTGGCTGGGCATCTGGGACGAGCACCGGGCCCGGCCCATCGTACCCTGGTCGAGCCGCACCCTGGCGCGCGGCATGGAGTTCGCCAACAGCCCGTTCCCCGCAAGCCTGCGCGAGGCCGTGGACCGCGGCCGGTTTCACGGGCTGCCGACCTTCCGCTGGCTGCCCGCCCGGGGTCGCCTGGCCTTCGAGTACGCCCTGCTGGCCGCCGCCGTCGAGCCCGCCTGCCGCGGCGTGGCCGCCATCACGCCCCGGGGGCCCGCCTTCGGGCTGGACCTCGTCATGTAAGCTTGACGCCCGCCGCCGCCTCTGGTAGAACAACCCGGCACGCAGGCGCCGGGAGGCGCCCGTCACCGGGCAGCGAATTGCACAGGGAGACATGGCATGAGCGCAAAACTGGCACTCGAAGGTGGTCCGAAGTCCGTGACCAACACGCTGGTCGGTTGGCCGAACTTCGACGAAGCGTCCATCAAGGCCGTCGAGGCCGTGCTCCGGTCCGGCAAGGTCAATTACTGGACCGGCAAGAAGGGCATGGAGTTCGAAGCGCGGTTTGCCGAATGGCAGGGCAGCCGCTATGCCATCAGCGTCTCCAACGGGACGGCCGCGCTGCACACGGCCCTCACGGCGCTGGGCATCGGGCCGGGCGATGAAGTCATCGTGCCCAGCTACACGTTCATTGCCTCGAGCTTCTCGATCGTGCAGGCGGGGGCCATTCCGCGGTTCGCGGACGTGAACCTGGACGATCACTGCATCAGCCTGGAATCGGCCAGAACACTGCTCACGCCGCGCACGCGTGCCATCATGCCTGTGCACCTGTACGGCAACGTGTGCGACATGGACCCGATCCTCGATTTCGCGCGCCAACACAAGCTGTTCGTGATCGAGGACAACGCCGAGGCCTTTGGCGGCTCGTACAAGGGCAAGAAGACCGGCACGCTGGGGCATATCGCCGCCTGCAGCTTCTGCCAGAACAAGACCTTCACCACCGGCGGCGAAGGCGGCATGGTCACCA
>CAZUYI010000323.1:0-3540 GCA_964624095.1 uncultured Verrucomicrobiota bacterium
CGAAGCGGCCGCTGGCCGCCTGGCCCATGGCCTGGGGTTACCGGCACCGGTGGCGCGCGTGCTCAGCGGGCGGGGTATGACCGAGATAGCCGACGCCGCGCGGTTTCTGGCCCCGTCCCTGGACACGGCCAGCAACCCCTTCCTGCTCCCCATGATGGACGCCGCGGTGCGCCGCCTGTGGCAGGCGCTGGCGTGCCGGGAATCCATCGTGGTTTACGGCGACAGCGACGTGGACGGCTTGACGAGCACCGCCCTCTTGACCCGCACGCTGACGACGCTCGGGGCCGCGCGCGTGACGCCCTGCATCTCCGCCCGCGAGTCGGAGCAGGACGCGTTCGACCTGGATACCCTCGGACGCTGCATCCTGGAACAGCGGGCCGACCTGGTGCTGACCGTGGATTGCGGCACGCGGGCGATCTACGGGATGGCTGTTACGCGCGCCGCGGGCGTGGACCTCATCGTGGTGGATCATCACGAGCCGTCAGAAGCGCTGCCGGAGGCATACGCCATTGTCAATCCCAAGCTCGGCCCGCGCACGGCCCTGCACGACCTGGCCGGGGTGGGCGTCACCCTCAAGCTCTGCCAGGCCGCCATCGAACACGGGATCGGGCACGGCTTGTGCCGGGAGGGCGAGCCCGATCCGTGGGATCACCTGGAATGGGTCGCGCTCGGGAGCGTGGCCGACAACGTGCCCATGACGGGCGAAAACCGGACCCTCGTTCGCCACGGCCTGGAACGGCTGAACCGGGCGCCGCCGCCCGGCCTCGGGGCCCTGATGGAAACAATTGGGATCGAACGGCCGCTGACGGAAACCAACCTGCTGCGCGCGCTGGCGCCGCGCCTGAATGCCGGCGCGTGCTTCGGGCGCAGCATGACGGCGCTCGAGGTGCTGCTGACCGGCGATCCCAATGACGCGCGGGCCCTGGCCCTCGAACTGGAGTCCCTGAACCAGCGGCGCCAGGCTCTGGAATTCCGGATGACCGAGGAGGCCGACCGCCTGGCGAGCGCGCAGGGCCACCGGGCGCCCTCGTCCTGCGTGGTGGTAGGCGGCGACGGCTGGCATGGGAGCCTCCTGGGCAACGTGGCGGCGCGCCTGGCGCGCCGGTACCTCTGCCCGGTGGCCGTGGTGGGCTTCAACGTCAACGGGCTCGGGCGCGGCTCGTGCCGCGGCGTCAACGGGCACGACCTGATCCAAGGGCTCGAAGCGTGCCGTGGCCTGCTGCGGACCTTTGGCGGCCATGCGATGGCGGCGGGGTTCGAGATCGAGCGGCGCCAGTTCGAGTCCTTCCGCGCGCGGTTCATCGAGGCGATGAATGCCGGGCCATCCGGTGCGCCGGCCCGGCCCATTCACGCCTGGGTGGACCTGTGCGAGGTGGACGGGCAACTGGTGGACGCCGTAGAGCGGTTGCGCCCCTTCGGGGAAGGCAACCCGGATCCCGTGTTCGGCGCCCGCCGCGTCCGCGTGACCGGCGTGCCGCGCCCGTTCGGGCGCAACCACCTGAAATTGAAGGTGGCGTCGCCCCGCGTCGAACTCCCGGCCGTCGCCTTCGAAATGGATGCCCAGCGCGTGCCGCGGGGCGAGGTGGACATCGCGTTCCGCGTGCAACGCTGCCCGTGGGACTGCCGGGGTAACCCGCAACTCGTGCTTCAGGATATCCGCTCTTCGCGGGAGAACGGCGGATGATCACCCTGATGCTCGTGGACGATCACGCCATGTTCCGCGAGGGGCTGCGCGCCCGGTTTCACGCCGAACCGGAGTTCCGCGTCGTGGGCGAGGCCGACAGCGCGGCCGCGCTCCTGGCCCGGCTGCCCGCCCTCCGGCCGAATGTGATCGTGCTCGACCTCAAGCTGCCCGACAGCCGCGGCGCGGACCTGATTGCCCGCGTGCGCGCGGCCTGCCCGGGCTGCAAGATCGTGGTACTGACGATGTTCGACCACGAGCGCTACGCACGCGCCGTGCTCCAGCAGGGCGCCGATGGGTTCGTCGTCAAGGGCGCCCCGTTCGACGAGCTGGCCGACGCGGTCCGGGAGGTCGTGACGGGCCGGCCTTACATCGCGAAGGCCGTGGCCGATCAACTGGCCGGCGCCATCCGCCGCGGCCGGGTGGGGGCGCGGGGCGCCGCCCCGTTCTCGCGGCGGGAGCGCGAGGTCCTCGAGCACCTGGCCCGCGGCCTGACCGTGCGGCAGGTGGCCGAGGCGCTGCGTCTCAGCGAAAAGACGGTCGCCACCTACAAGAGCCGCATCATGCAGAAAGCCCGCCTCGCCGACCACGCGGCGTTGCTGCGCTTCGCGGTGGAAGCCGTCCTTCACCCGTAAGAACAAGGCGAAGGGATGATGGCGTGGCAACCCAGAGTGCAACGCCCGCGGTTCCAGGCGCCGCGGCCGGGGCACGCGGAGCGCTCTAGGCCCGGGCCGGCGGGGAGGCTGCCGGGAGACACACGGTCACCCGGGCGCCCCGCCCGGGACGCGACTGGATATCGAGAGTGCCTCCGGTGTGGGTGACTCGTTCGCGCATGCCCGGGAGCCCGATGCCCCGCGGAACAGGGTGCAAATTCGGATCGAATCCTTTCCCGTTGTCCCGGACCCGCAGGGTGACCTGCCTCGAGGTGGTTGACAGCGAGACCGCGATGCGGGTTGCGCCCGAATGGCGGACGGCATTGGTCAGGGCTTCCTGGAGCGCCCGGTAGAGGCAGAGTTGTTCGTCGGAGTTCAGCACGGGGTCCGGGCCGCGCCGCGCATAGCGGATGTCGGCGTCATGGACCTGGGCCAGGTCTTCCACCAGGGCCTCGATGGCGACCGGGAGGCCCAGTTCGTCCAGGAGCGGCGGGCGCAACGTGTGGGCGAGGGATCGGACGGCGGCAATCGCCTTGTCGAGCCGTTCCCCGGCGTTGTCGCGGTGCTGACGCGAGCGGGGGTCCAGGGGCTGGATGGCCTTGAGTTCCATGCGCGCGAGCGTGAGCAATTGCCCGAGGTGGTCGTGGAGCGTGGCGCCGATCGCCTGGCGCTCGGCTTCCTGGGTCTCGATGAGCCGCGCCGCCAGGTGGTGCCGCTCAATTTCGATGCGTTGGCGGTCGGTGATGTCGCGGTCTATCCCGACGATGAACCAGCGCCCGCCGCGCGTGAACGGGCAGGCGGTCCACTCGTAAAGGTTCGGCTTGCCGTCCGGTCGAATCCAGGTGCTGACCCCCCGCGTGCAGCGGCCTCGCATGAAGGCGCGATGATTCAGCTTTTGCTGGCAAGGCCTGTCCAGGCCCATGGCCAGTTGGTTCAGATCCGGCGCACGGAACAGCGCGTGCCGCGAATACCCGGACATCGCGACATAGCGCGCGTTGCAGGCCACCAGGCGGCGCGTGTAGGTCTTGGGAAAGTATTCGCAGACATTTACACCGTCATACGAATGCCGCAAGAGCAGCTCGAAGGGAAACCCGCCCTCGCCCAGGTGGCGCGGGGGCAGGACCGTCCGGGTTGCGTTCCTCGTGCGTAACGGCTCGGACGCCCGCCCGGCGCGGGCGGGCGCCCGAGGGGATTGGTCCAGGCCAA
>CAZUYI010000324.1:0-1075 GCA_964624095.1 uncultured Verrucomicrobiota bacterium
TGGACAATTTCTTCCGGCTCGCGCGGCCCTGGCGCCGAACGCTCGAGGCGTGACGCGCCGCACGTGTTGGCCGTCACCCGCCCGCGCTCTCGCCGCGGACCTGCACGGCCGGGCGTGCTGCGGGCGGCCGTATCGGCAAAGGAGGCATCGGCATGATTCTCTATGTCATCACCCAGTCCTATCCGCACTATCTGAACGCCGTCTGGTTCAAGGGCCGCACCGTGCTGGAGCAGGTGGCGCGCGACGCGTGCGTGGCGCTGCACTACTCGCAGGTATCCCTCGACCTGGCCAGGCGCCTGCGGCCCTGGGCCATCTGCCATAGCGGGGGCAGTACGTCCTTTGCCGACGTGCTCTCATGCCAGGCCTATATTCACCTGATCAAGGAATGGGAGGGGCCCCAGCTCGGCATCTGCCTCGGCCACCAAGTTATGGCCTTGGCATGGGGCAGTCAGGCGGGGCCAATCCGGCGGCTGCGGCCGGACGAACCCGACCCCGCGGACTACGGTCCCGGCTGGTTCAAGGAATGGGGACTCTGCACCGTGCGCGTGTTGCGCTCCGACCCGCTGTTCCGCGGATGCGCGCCGACCCTGCGGGTTCAACAGAGGCACTATTGCCACATCACGCGCCTGGCCCGATGTTTGCGGCGCCTGGCGCGCTCCCGCGAATGCGCCGTGCAGGCCTTCCGCCACGCGGACAAGCCGATGTACGGCGTCCAGTTTCATCCGGAGATGCCGCCGGACAAGCTGACGCCGGATGGGCGCCGCATCCTGGACAATTTCTTCCGGCTCGCGCGGCCCTGGCGCCGAACGCTCGAGGCGTGACGTGACGCGCCGGACGCGCTCCCGCGCGTCCGTGTGCCGGGAAGAAGCCGCGGCCTTCCAGGGAACAGGATTCGACGACAGCCCGATAGGGGTTGACGCCCGACGGCCTACCGGCTACGGTGCGCGGCATGGCGTCCGAGCATGTATACGGGGTGAACCCGGCGTTCGAGGTCTTGCGGGCAGGCCGGCGCGCGGTGCGGACGGCCTATTTCGGGCAGGCGGGCGGACTGGGTGCGCGACGGCGCGCGCTGACC
>CAZUYI010000324.1:1085-3513 GCA_964624095.1 uncultured Verrucomicrobiota bacterium
GCTGGATCGCATGACCCGCTCCGGAATCCATCAGGGCGTGGTGCTGGAAACGGACCCATACCCATACGCGTCGCTGGGCGCGCTTCAGGGCGCCGGCCGGCTGCTGCTGATGGACAACGTGGAAGACCCGCAGAACGTGGGGGCCATTCTGCGCAGCGCGGAGATTTTCGGCTGGCGCGACGTGTTGCTGGCGAACCGGGGCGTGCCGGAAATCTATCCCTCGGTGGTCAAGGCGTCCTCGGGCGCCACGGAACACCTGCGCATCGCTCGCGACCGGACGGCCACCGACTACGTGCGGGCGCTGCTGCCGCTGGGCTTCACGCTGGCGGCGCTGGACGCCCGCGGATCCGACGCGTTGGAGCCGCTGGGGGCGCGGCCGCCCGCGAAGCTGCTGCTGGTGATCGGCGGCGAACACCGGGCGGTGGGCCAGCACATTCTGAACCAGGCGCATTACCGCCTCAGGATTCCGCAGCGTGGCCGCATCACGTCGCTGAACGCCTCCGTGGCGGCGGGTATCGCGCTCTATACCCTGCGCGTCCGGCGGGAGCCGCCGGGCGACAGCCCGGACGCCGGGCCGGACCCCGCTCCGGCGGCGCGCGGCTAGACCGGATCAATCAGCTCGAGCACCCCGTGACTGAGCTGCTCACGCGGGGGCGGCGGCGCGGCCGGAGCCGGTGTCGGGCGCTGGACGGACTCGGCAGGCGGCGGCTGGGCCGCGGGCGACGGTTGGCCCGCGGGCGGCGGCTGTGCCGCGGGCGGCGCGTCGTTCGGGACAACCGGCTCGGGAGGCGCCGGGCTCGGCGCGGGCTGCTCGGCAGGCTGTTCCCGCGCTGGTTCCGGCCGAGTGTCAGGACGGGGCCCAGGTCGGGGTTCAGGCCGCGGGCCGCGGGGCGGCCGGCCGCCGCGTTCCCGGTTCCAGCGGCCCCGCCCGCCGCGTTCCGGCCCGTTGCGTTCGCCGCGGTCGGGCTCGCCGCGCTCCAGCCGGTCTTCGTGCTCGTCGAGGCTTTTTTTCAGCGTCGTGCCGCGCAGCGTCATGGCGCCAAGCTGGGCGGCGTCCTGCTCCAATTCCTTGTCGTTGGTCACGAGGACCACCTCGCGGCGGGCATACCGGCGGATGAGCGCCTTGATGCGAGCGCGGGCGTCGTCGGCCTGCTCGGCGTACGTCACGCGTACGCCCTTGAAGGATTCGCCTTCGCCGGCCTCGCGCAGCGGCCGACCGGCAAACACCGCCTGTAGGTCGAGGCCCTCGCGGGCGGCAAACTGGGCCAGCAGGCGCAGGACCCCGAAATGCTCCCGGGGACTGGCCTGCCCGCCGCCATTGCGGGAGCGGGGGTCCACGAGCGAGGACGCATCCACGAGGTACACGCGGTCCGCGGGCGGCGCCAACAGGTCCGGCGCCGCGTCGCTTCCGGCCAGCCATCGTTTCAGAAAAGCCATCATCACACACGCTCCCTGCAAGGCCGGGCACAGGCCGGCCGTTTCCAGCATGCTAGGACATCCGCGCGGCCGGTTCAAGCGATTATTGGGCGGGGTCGCCTGGCGGGGCCAGCGTCTCGAGGACGGGCACGGCGGTATCCCAGGATTTCAGGCGGGCAATGTCGTAGCCCAGTTGGACGTATTCCATTTCGAGCGCCTGGTCGTCCGCCGCGGGAAGCGGGGCTCCGGGCGCCAGGCGCCCGGCCCGGCGGCGCCGCCCGATCTCGCGGCGGCGCTGCTGGAGATCGGCCGACCGGATCGCCAGGATCAGCGATTGGACCGACTCCGCGGCCGTGGCAAACTCGCTTTTGATCTTGGCCGGCGCCGCCGCCAGGCGCGCGAGGAAGGCCGTGAGGGACCGGTCGTCGGCGTCCTGTTCCGAGATGACGGCCGTGAGATCGCGGCGTTCGGCGCGCGCCCGAAGACAGGCGCGGACCAAGGCGCGGCAGGCGGGATCCGTGATCAGGTCCGGCGGCAGGTAGGCCGCCACCAGGTCGGCCAGCGCCAGATCGGCCACGAGGTGCTCCGCGAGGGCGATTTCCCGGCTTGGGCATGCCGCGGGGCGCGGCTCCGCGGCAGCCGGAGCGGCCGGCGCCCGGCTGCGCGCGCGCAGGGCATTCACCTGGGCCTGGAGCGCCGACTCCGGGATGGCCAGCCGCGCGGCCGCCTGCTGCACGAGCCGAGCCTGCTGCACGGGATTGGGAGTTCGGACAATGGTGCCGGCAACGGCGCTGGCGATCCGCATGAGCCCCGCTTCCGTATCCACCCGCTCGCGGCTCGCCAGGACCGTGATGTGGAAATCCAGCGCGGAAACGGCCCGGCCAAGCAGGTCTCGAAAGGCCGCCGTGCCGTTCGGACCGCGGATCAGGGAATCGGGGTCCTGCCCCGCCGGCAGGGCCGCGACACGCACCGCCAGGCCGACGCCCAGGAACTGCTCGGCCGCGCGCAGGGC
>CAZUYI010000325.1:0-959 GCA_964624095.1 uncultured Verrucomicrobiota bacterium
GTTTGCCGACATGTGCCTGTCTTCGTTCATCCACGACCTCGCTCCCGAACGCCGAACCCGCCTGCAAGCCCCCCCACCCCACGGAGGTCCCATGAACTTCTCGGTCATGTCCTACACCCTGTCGCGCCAGAACTGGAAACGGGACGGCGCCTTCGACCTGGCGCGCATGTGCGAACTGGCCGCCGAGCTCGGGCTCGACGGCGTGGACATGATGACGACCTACGGGCGGCCGCCGCTCGAGGTGCGGCGGGCTTTGGCGGATCACGGCCTCAAGCCCGTCTGCTACACGTTTCCGGTCTCAGCGCTCAACGCGCCCTCCGCCGCGGCGCGCGCGGCGGGCGTGGATGCGGTGGCCCGCGAGCTGGACGCGGCCGCGGCGCTCGGCGCGCCCATCGCCATGCTCGTGACGCCCGGCCGCAGGGACACGCCGCGCGATGTCAGCCGGCGCCAGTACCTCCGGGGGCTCCAGGAATGCGCCGCGCTCGCGCGCCGGCTGGGCATCACCCTGACGCTCGAAAATTTTCCCGGCGCCGACAGCCCGTTCGCGATTTCATCCGACATGCTCGAGGCCGTTCGCGAGGTGCCGGGTCTGAAGCTGACGTTCGACAACGGCAACACCCTGATCGGCGGCGAGGATCCCGCCGCCTCCTTCCGGCGCAGCGCGGCCCACGTGGCGTTCGCGCATTTCAAGGACTGGGCGCCCAGCCCGGACGGCAAGGGCCTCGAAGGACTCGACGGGCGCCGCTACCGGCCGGCCCTGATCGGCGAAGGCGTGGTGGACCAGAAGGCCTGCCTGGCCGCCATGAAGGAAGCCGGCTATGCCGGCTACATCAACATCGAGTACGAGGGCAACGACTATCCGCCCGACGACGCCACCCGGAAGGCGGTCCGCACCTTGCAGAACCTGCTCCGCACCCTCCCGTAAGCGCGACGCCCGGGCGGATGGCCACCGCACCCCA
>CAZUYI010000325.1:969-3502 GCA_964624095.1 uncultured Verrucomicrobiota bacterium
CGCGCCTGCCGGCGGGCTCCGGCGGCCCGGCCGGCGTCAGGGCGCCTTCGGTGACGGCGCTTCAGGCGCCGGAGCGGGCGTGTCCGCCGGCGCCGCGGCCGGCGTGGGGGCTTCGGCGGACGGAGCGGGTGTTTCCGCCGGCGCCGCCTTGGCAGGCGGCTCGCCGTCCCCGTCCGGCGCCATGGGGAAGGCCATCGGCGTCAGCGGCTTGGCGCCATTCAGGTACTCGATCTTGGCCGACTCGCGCAGGGACTTGAGATACGGGGTCGCCTTCTGCTGGAGCTGGCGCGCCCGGTGCTGGGCGGCGATCTGTCCCTTGACCTCCTCGAATGGCACGGTGCGCGCGTCGGTATGCTCGAGGGTCTGGATGATGTGATACCCGAAGTCGGTTTCGACGACCGGGCTGATCTCGTTCACCTTGAGCCCGAAGGCCGCCTCCTCAAACGGGGGCACCATCTGGCCCTTGCGGAACTCGCCCAAATCCCCACCGTTGGCCTTGCTCGGGCAATCCGAGTGCTCGCGGGCGAGCGCCTCGAAATCGGCGCCTTTCGACTCCACGATCTGCTTGTGCAGCGACTCCGCCCTGGCCTTTTTCGCCGCCTTCTCGGCGGGACCGTCGGTCGGCTGCAGCTGGATCAGGATATGGCGCGCCCGGACGCTTTCAGGGCGCGCATAGCGATCCGGGTGCTCGTCGTAGTCGGTTTTCAGGTCGGCATCCGAGGGCGCCTGCACCTCGAGCAGTTTGCCGAGCTTGACCTGCTCGGCCAGGTCATCCCGGAACATCTGTTCGCTGACTCCGTTGGTTTTCAGCAGGGCTTCGAGCGTCTTGCCCTTGGGCAGCGTGGCCCGGATGCGTTCGATTTCGCCGTCCAGCTCGGCCTCGGAGGCCGTGATCTGCTTGCGGGCGAACTCGCCGTCCAGCAGTCGGCGGACGACCAGGCTGTCGAGGATCTGCGGGGTAATGGCCGGCAGCATGACCGCGAGCTGGGCCGGCGCGCTCCCGCCGCGGGATTCCATCATGCGGGTGAGATCGGCCAGTTCCGCGTTCACGTCGGCCTGGGTGATCTCCGCGTCGTTCACGCGCACCAGGACGGTTTCCGGCGGATTGGTGGACACCGGCGCCGGCGCGCCGGGCGCCGCCGGCAGGGAGATCACCGGCGCGTCCGCCTGCTCGCCGGCCGCCCCTGCCCCTCGCGCCGCCACCAGCACTCCCAGCAAAGCCGCCCCGATCCAGACCGTGCACACGCTCTTCATGGGATCCTTTCGTTGGCGGACCGCCGGCTGGGCGGCGCCGCGCTACCCGGAATGCAATGCCGGGTGAACGGTGGACTTGTTCGGGGGCCTTGTCAACAGCAAAATCGGGCACCGTGCGCCAGCCGCACGCGTCCCGCAGGGCGGTGGGCTGAGACGGTCGTGACGCAGCCTGGCCGCACTTCCGGATTGACACGCCGGACTCCTGGCGCTAGGATTACTGACAGTTGAAAAGCGACCACGGGGAAACGTTATGACAGTCGAATCCAGGCCGGCCGTCGTTCCGCCGTTGAAACCGCCCCCCCTGCCCCGGGATCCGTTTGCCTACATCGGGTTCTGGCAGTTCATGACCTTCATCATGCTGATCCTGGCGGTCTGGGTGAATGAAATCAGGGACATGCCGGCCCTGCTGTTTGGCGCCGAACCGCAAAATCCGAACATTTATCGGGGTTGCACCCTGACGGCGGCCGTGCTGGTGGCAGCGATTGTCGCCATCGGCAACACGTATCTTCAGCAAAAGCGGGTCTTGAACTCGCTGGTCTCGGTCTGTTCGAGCTGCAACAAGGTTCGGGTCAATCAGAACCACTGGAAAAAGATGGAGGATTACATCAGCGACAACTCGTTGCTGACGTTCACGCACGGCCTGTGCCCGGAATGCATGGACACGATCATGCAGACCCTGCGCGAGCGGCCGGTCGTGCCGGACGCGTGAACGGAAGGTTGTTACGTCAGGGGGCGACAGGTTTCGACGGGCTGGCTGAAGCTCCTGTGGCGCGCCGAGGACCCCGGTTGGCCTCGTAAAACACCCGGGAACCAAGACAACAGCCAATACCGAATTGGCCCTCGCGGCTTAACTGACCGCGACGTCTTGCCGCGGACGATCCGCTATGCGGACAAGGCGACGACAGCGGGTTAGCTGACGGACCGCGCGCCCGGGTCCGAAGGCGAAATCAACAGGACGCTGGCGGTGTGCGCATGCCTGCCGATCGGCCGCGCTCACGGCGAGACACAATAGACCGGACACGCGCGTAGAAGCAGGTGTGACGCCTTTCCGGACGGGGGTTCGAATCCCCCCGCCTCCACGCCAGGTCTCATTCGAGCCGCCGCCGCCGGGCCCGCGCCCTGCGCGCCGCCGGTTACCGCGCGACCCGCGAGCGGGACGCCCGGGCTCCCCGGGAAGTCCTCTCAGCCGAGCTCGCGGGTCACGATCTCGGCCAGGGATTCGGCCAACGCATCGGTGAGTACCTGGTCGAGGGCTTCGACCATGACGCGGCAGATGGAC
>CAZUYI010000326.1:0-3500 GCA_964624095.1 uncultured Verrucomicrobiota bacterium
CGCTCGGCATACTCGATGTGAAACGGGTTAAGGGCCGACCGCCCGTACTTGGGCTTCAGGGCGGGATTCGGGTAGGAACTCCACCAGGCGAACTCGTGCAGGACCACCGGCTTGTCCCACCAGGGCGGCTGCCGCAACTCGTCCAGGGTCCAGGACACAGCCAGTTCGTAGAGATCGGTGTCGTCGCGACGCGTGTTGAGCCGGTTGATGCCGCCGGTGGCGATCAGCAGGCGCGTCGGATCGAGCCGCCGCAGCAGCCGGGTCCGGCGCCGGATCACGGCGAGCGTGGCCGGGTCGTAGTGGTAGACCTCGGCGGCGACCGAGTAGATCATGACGGACGGGTGATTCGCGTGCTGGGCGATCAGCGCCGGCAGGGTGCCGGCTTCCAGCTCCGCGTGGCCGCTGGTGAAGATCGGGTAGCACTGCACGAGCAGGCCGCACTCGTCGGCGACATCGAGGAACTCCTTGTGCGGCATGCTGTACAGGAAATTCACGAAGTTGAAGCCATAGGCGCGCGCCTGCCGAATTTCCTTCTCGAGCCGGCGCCGGTCCAGGTCGGGCGCCAGGGTATAGGCCCAGAGCTGGTCGTCGCCGTAGCCGCGCAGGAAGAGCGGGCGCCCGTTGAGCAGGATGTGCGTGCCGTCCACGCGGAACTCGCGCAGGCCGAATCGCTCGCCCACTGCATCCACCGGCCGCCCGCCGCGGTCTTCGAGGACGGCCTCCAGGCGGTACAGGACGGGCGACTCGGGGCTCCACAGGCGCGGGCGCCGGATCGGGATGGAGAGCGACGCCGTCCCCCGACCCGCGCGCCAGCGGAGCGGCGCCGCAGCCGCGCCGGCCGGACGGCCCCGGTCGTCCGTCACCCGGCACCGCACGGACAGCCCGGCGCCGGCCCCCGCGGGGTCCGCCGCGGCGTCCACGCGGACCGTCGCGGCGCCGCGCGCCACGTCCGGCACGATCCGCACCCGCTCGAGCCGCGCGGGCGGGACGGCTTCCAGGACGACGTCCCGGTAGAGGCCGCTCCACGTCACGATGTTGAAGGTCCCGTTCGACGCCGGGTTTGCCCAGTTGCGCTGCCGGGGCGAGCCCGCCCCGGCGTACGGGACGAGCTCGGACTCGCTCACCCGCACCGCGAGCCGGTGCTCTTCGCCGGGGCGCACGCGCCCGGTGATGTCGAGCGTCCATTCCAGGGCCGAGAACCCGTGCTCGCCGAGCCGGACCCCGTCCAGCCAGAGTTCCGCCTTCGGGTGGACGCCGCCCAGCCGGAGCCGGATCCGCTTGCCCCGCCAGGCGGCGGGCACCACGAACGAGCGGCGGTACCAGCCGGTGCCGAGATACGAGGTCCGCTCGTGCCGCAGGCCGCCGGGCGGGAAGCCCCGGGTCTGGCAGGGCTGCGTGTGATGCCGGTTGTCGCCGAATCCCTGCGCCTGCCAGGCGCCGGGCACGGTAATGGCATCCCGGAACACGTCGTCGCGTTCCCACCAGCGCTCGGCCACACCGACATCCAGGGGATCGAGCGCAAAGCCCCAGCGCCCCGACAGCCGCATCTGCTCGCGCATCGGCGATTCCTTTCTCTTACCGCTCCAGGGCCAGGCCCTCCTGCCGCTGGAGTTCTTTCGTCAGATCCTTGTCCGCCAACGCCGTGCCTCTTTCCTCGATCCGGATATGGCCGCCGACCTCGCCGGACGTGTTCAGACTGATGCCATACGAACGGGGGCCGTCGGCAAAGGAGAGCATGACTCGGCTCTCCGTCTCGCTCATCTTGCTCTCGACCATTTCCCCCGCCCTCTGATCGCCCGTTTGGATCAGGTGCAGGAACCGGTCCTCCTCCCGCGCGGCGCCCGGCTTGACCTCGACCCGCCAGCGGCCCATGGTCTCCGGCACATCCCACGCATTCGTCATGTGGATCGTGCCGAGATACGGGGTGGTCTCGGGGATCGGCCAGTTCCGGCCGTCGGCCCAGAATTCCTTGCCCGGCCCGCCCACCGGCTCGAGCACGGCGTCCGACGGGAGCAGGGTCCGGCAGAAGAGCCGGCCTCCGGCCTGGTCCGCCTGGAACTCCCGGCCCGCGATCCGCGGCTCGTTGGCCGTGTGCAGCAGCCAGGTCTTGGGATAGTCCGCCCGCGTGGACGCCACGCGGTCGAACACCACAAAATGGTCGGGCGGCAGAAACAGGAACTGGCGCAGCGCCCGGGCGCACTTGTTGCTGTGGTAGGTTCCCGCCAGGTCCGTCGCGGCGTAGGCGAAGAGCGGGCCCGCCTCGAAGGCCAGCACGCGGGCGGCGGCCGGCAGGCGGCATTGGCCGCCGCTGTTGGCTTCGGCGCCGCGCGGCAGGGACTCGCCCGGCATGTGAATCAAGATCGTGTTGTGCGCCACGCTCTGGATGTCATAGTTCCGGCCGGACATGCCGGGCGGCGATTCGCCCAGGGCGCGGGTGCCGCTGTCGAGCGCCAGGTACCCGTTCCGGTACAGCGTAAAATGCCCGGCATCGAAGTGTGTCGAGAGGCTGCGTCCGTCCCGCGAGCCGCAGGAATACAGGGCATAGGTCGAACGAGCCGGATCGAAGCCCGACGACATCAGCATCAGGCCGTTGCGGGGATACAGGCGCGCCAGGGGCAGGCCCTCCGGCAGCTCCGGCCTGATGGGGCCTGAATCGGCCGGAAGGAGATACTGATAGATGGGAATCCGGTAGGACTCGGCCGTGCCGGCCTCCGCCATGCGGGCGCGGAGCCAGGCGGCGATCCGCGCCTCATCCGGCTCAGCCTCGCCGAACAGGCAGATGAATTGCAGCAGATTGTGGAATACGAGGTCCGCGCTCATCCACCCGCCGGCCGGCCGCCAGGCGTTGCCATAGCCGAATAGACGTTGCTTGCCCGGACCGTAGCCGAGCGTGTGCCGCAGCACATAGCTCGGGGCGAACCCGGTGGCAAACGCCCAACCGGCCGGCATCGGCCCGATGGCCGAGCGCCAGCAATGCAAGAACGACCAGACCGGCGTCGGCTTGTCGTTGAAGTCATACTCGATGTTACCCACGCCGCCGCGATCCGCCTGCATGAGCTCGAGGTTCTGTTCCAGGCTCGAGTGGACGTGGTTGTCGTAGCCGTGACCGAGCAGGATCAGCCCGCGCATCCGCTCGAGCGGCTCGAGGCCCGGCCGCTGGAAGGCGAGCCCGGCATACCAGAAAATCGCCGGCTCGTAATAGAACGGATTGCGGGTGTTGTGCGTCTGCTTCAAGTCGGTGTGGAAGGCATACAAGTACCGCGTGAAATCGCGCACGAGCGCTTCCCGTTCCTCGGCGGGCACATCGTCCCAGAGCCAGTCCAGGGCACAGACGGCCCCAAGCCGGGTCAGGTAATAGGCGTTGAAGTCGGCGCGCTTCAGGTAATGGTCCACTGTGGCGCGGAGCAGGCGCCAGATCTTTCCGAGCAGGGCGGCGTCGCCCGTTGCCCGGCAGAGCAGCGCGGCATTCATCAGCGGGCCGCCCCAGTCCTGGACGGCCG
>CAZUYI010000327.1:0-3486 GCA_964624095.1 uncultured Verrucomicrobiota bacterium
GTAGTGCCGCAGGATATCGGCGCGGGTAATCCGGCAGGGTCCCGCAGACTCCTTCATGGGAACCTCGTACATGACGTCGAGCATGACCCGTTCGAGGATGGAACGGAGCCCGCGGGCGCCCGTCTTTTTTCTCATGGCCAGCCGCGCCAGCTCGCGCAGGGCCTCGGGCTCGAAGGTCAGTTCGACCCGCTCCATGGCCATCAGTTTTTCGTACTGCCGGATCATGCTGTTGCGGGGCTCCGTGAGCACGCGGATCAGGTCGTCCTCCGACAGGTCGTCGAGGGCGACCACCACGGGCAGACGTCCGACGAATTCCGGGATCAACCCGAACCGGATGAGGTCCTCGGGCTCGACGGCGTGCAGCGGATTGCGGCGCGCGCCGGCTGACGCGCGGCCGGGCGCCGCGTGCCGGAACCCGATGGCCCGCGAGCCCAGCCGGGCCCGCACAATGGCATCGAGCCCGACGAACGAGCCGCCGCAGATGAAGAGGATGCCGTCGGTATTAATCTTGATGAACTCCTCCTGCGGATGCTTGCGGCCGCCGTGGGCGGGCACATTGGCCACGGTGCCCTCGATGATCTTCAGCAGGGCCTGCTGCACGCCCTCGCCGGACACGTCGCGGGTGATGGACACGTTTTCGGCCTTGCGCCCGATCTTGTCAATCTCGTCTATGTAGATGATGCCCTGCTCGGCGCGGGCGACATCCATGTCGGCGGCCTGGATCAGGCGCAGGAGCACGTTTTCCACGTCCTCGCCCACGTAGCCGGCCTCCGTCAGCGGGGTGGCGTCGGAAATACTGAAGGGCACATCGAGCAGCCGGGCCAGCGTCTGGGCCAGCAGCGTCTTGCCGCTGCCGGTGGGCCCGATGAGCAGGATGTTGCTTTTCTGGATTTCAACCCCGGCCAGGGGATCGGTCCGGGCAAAGCGGGCGGACTGCGTCACGCGCTTGTAGTGGTTGTGCACGGCGACGGCCAGGGCCTTCTTGGCATAGTCCTGGCCGACGACATACTCGTCGAGCCGGGCCTTGATCAGGTGCGGCTTGGGCACCTGGAGTGCCGGCCGCGGCCGCTCGGCGGCGCCCGGCCGGCCCTCGCGGAGCATCTTGCCGCTGATCTCGACGCAGGCGTTACAGATGTTGGCGCCCGGTCCGATCAGCAGCCGCCCGACCTGCGTCTGGCTGCGCCCGCAGAACGAACAGCGCGGCAACGGCCGCTTGGCCATGGCGTGGCTCCTTCTATGAACGAGCGGCGGGACGCACCGCGATGACTTCGTCCACCAGCCCGTAGGCCTTGGCTTCCTCGGGTGACATAAAGAAATCGCGGTCGGTGTCCCGGGCCACGGTGTCGACCGGCTTCCTGGTGTGCTGCGCGAGGATTCCGTTGAGGATGTCGCGAATGCGCAGAATTTCGCGGGCCTGGATGCTGATATCGGCGGCAGCCCCCTGAATGCCGCCCCAGGGCTGGTGAATCATGATCCGCGAGTTGGGCAGCGCGAACCGCTTTCCGGGCGCCCCTGCCGCCAGGAGGATCGAGCCCATGCTGGCGGCCTGGCCGACGCAATAGGTGGCCACATCGCATTTCAGGAATTGCATGGTATCGTAGATCGCCATGCCGGCGGTTACCGAGCCGCCGGGCGAATTGATGTAGAAGCTGATTTCCTTGCCAGCGTCCTCGGCCTGCAGGAACAGCATCTGGGCGACGATCAGGCTGCTGACCTCGTCGCCGATCGCCGTGCCCAGGAAAATGATGCGGTCTTTCAGCAGCCGCGAATAAATATCATAGGCGCGCTCGCCGCGCCCGGTCTGTTCGACGACGATCGGGACCAGCATTTGATTTCGCTCGTTCATGGGCGGGGTCTCCTTGACGTGGGACGGGATTCAACGGACAGCTCAGCGGCCCACCAGCCGGCTGAAAAAACCCTCCTCCGCCGGCTTGCTCTGGGCCAGGAGGGCATCGAGCGTTTTCCGCATGCGCACCTGGTGGCGCAGGGCGTCCAGCTCCTTTTTTTCTTCGAGTTCCCGGCGCAGGGCGCCGGCGTCCATGCGAGTGCGCGCGGACAGGGTCTCGACGGCCTGGTCGAGTTCGGCGGGCTCGACGTCGATGTGCTCTTCCTCCGCAATGCGGTGCAGGATATAGCCGAGCTTGACCTTCTCGCCCGCCGAGCGGGCCGCGGCCTCGACGAGGCTCTTCCGGGATTCCTGGAGTTGCTCGCGGCTGGCGCCGCGCATCAGGGTGTCCCGCACCAGGGACACGTACATCGCGCGGGTCTCCTCCTGTACCAGCGACTCGGGCAGGTCGAGCGACGTCTTGGCCAGCAGGTACTGCGCGATGTCTTCCTTGAGGCGCTCTGTTTCGCGCCTGCGCATGTCCGCTTCGAGGTCTGCCCGGATGCGCGCCCGCAGGGCGGCTTCCGATTCGACGCCCGCCTGCTTGAACAGATCCGCGTCAAGGGCCGGGAGGTGCTTCTCGCGGATCTCCTTGACGTGAACGCGGTACTGGGCCGTGCGGCCGGCCAGGGCCTGGACGCGGTACCCGGCCGGAAACGTCACGGAGATCTCCCGGTGCTCGCCGACCGACAGGCCCACGAGTCCCTCGTCGAAGCCGGGCAGGAAGGTGGTGGTCCCGACGACCGCCCAGAAATTGGACGCCTGCGCCACCCCGGCCACGGACGCGCCCAGGCTGGCCAGCGGCTTCCCGTCCATGCGCCCTTCGTAATCCACGCGCACGAGGTCGTTCGCGGCCACCGGGCGCGGGGCCGCCGGCTCGTAGCGCGCGATCCGGTCGAGCCACTCGGCCAGCGCCTGGTTGACGGCTTCGTCGTTCACCTCGATGGGGCGTCCCTTGACGGGAATTCCCTTGTACTTGGGCAGCTTGAACTCGGGCGGCACGTCGAGAACCACGGTGTACTGGGCGGCTGCGCCGCGCCGGAACACCACCTGGAGATCCAGGACGGCGACCGGATGGATCCCGGCCTGCCGGAGGGCCGCCGGGTAGGTCTGCGCCACGAGCCGGTCCTTTGTTTCCGCCTCGATCTCGCGCGCGTAGCGCCGTTCCACCAGCGGGCGCGGGGCGCGGCCCTGACGGAACCCGGGCAGGCGCGACGCCTTGACGAACGCCGCGGCCACCCGCTCGTATTCCGCCTCTCCCTGGTCCGCCGGCAGTTCGACACGCAGCGTGTTGCGGCAGGGCCCGCTCTTTTCCACGGTTACCTTCATGGGCATCATTCTTTCATGGTCATGAGAAACTCGGCGTTGCTGCGGGTTTTCTTGAGCTTGGCGATCACCAGTTCCATGGCTTCCACCGGCGGCACCCCGTTGAGGGCCTTGCGCAGGACCCAGATCTTGTTCAGCTCGTCCGGGTGGAGGGTCAACTCTTCCTTGCGCGTGCCGGATTTTTCCATGTTGATGGCCGGGAAGATGCGCTTGTCCACGAGGTGCCGGTCCAGGCACAGCTCCATGTTGCCGGTGCCCTTGAATTCCTCGAAGAT
>CAZUYI010000328.1:0-3481 GCA_964624095.1 uncultured Verrucomicrobiota bacterium
CAAGCCGCGCATCGAATCCACCAGCAGGCGATCCGTGAACAGTTCCAAACGCGAGCCAATAGCGACCGGCGCCGGTTCCACCCGACTCCCTTTTTGAACGTCTGCCTCCATGGAATGCATTCCACCCGTCATCGCCGCGGCAAGCGTCCATGCGATGGTGCCGGCCCGCAGGTGTCGGGTTCGTTGCCTCATATCGCGGGGGGTCGGCCGCACGCCAGTCGGCAGAAGGCCTGCATCCCGTGTTGTCACCGTATGCGTTGTGCCGTCACCCCGTGGCCGCTCCGATTCCCGCTCGACCCGCCCCTACCCGGCTGCCGGCCTCGGGATGCACACGCCGGGCCGCCGGCCGGTGTCCTGTCCGTGGTCCACCGCCACCTCGCCGTTCACCAGCACCCAGGCGATCCCCTCGGAATACTGGTGGGGCCGCTCGTAGGTGGCCGCATCGCGGATGGCGGCCGGATCGAATACCACCAGGTCGGCCCAGGCGCCTTCGGCCAGCACGCCGCGGTCTTTCAGTCTCATCCGGGCGGCCGGCATGCCCGTCATCCGGCGCACGGCGTCCGGCAGCGACAGCAGCCGCTCGTCCCGGGCATAATGGCCCAGCACGCGCGGGCAGGTCCCATAATGTCGCGGGTGCGGGTGCCCTTCGCCGAACGGGATACTCCACCCGTCGGACGCCACCATGGTGGCGGGGTGCCGGAGAATGGTCCGCACGTCGTCTTCGCTCATCATGTGGAACACGCAATAGATCGCCTTCTGGGCCGGATACCGCGCCACCAGGTCGAGCACCGTCTCGGCCACGTCGGACGCCGAGGCCGATCGGCCGGCCGCCCGCGCCGCGTCGGCCAGCGTGCGGCCCGCCAGGCCGGGCTCGGACGCCGTGGCGATGAGCACGCGCGAGCCGTCGCCCGCATACATCCGCTCGAGCCGGGCCACCACGTCCACCTTGACCCCGGCGCGCCGGGCGGGATCCGCAAGACGGGCGCGCATGTCGTCGTCGGTGCCTTCCTGCAGCGCCTGCGAGAAGAGCAGCAGGATCCGCCCGCAGGCGGCGGTATACGGGTACTGGTCCTGGCTGATGTCCACGCCGCGCGCGCGGGCGGCGTCGAGGGCGGCAAGCACCTCGCCGCTGCGCCCCCACACGTTCGCGCCGCCGAGCTTGAGATGCGAGACGTGCGCCGGCAGCCCGGCCTCCTCCCCGATCCGCACGGTTTCGGCAATCGAGTCCAGGACGCCCGCGCCCTCGTCGCGCATGTGCACGGTGTAGATCCCGCCGGCGTCCGCCGCCGGCCGCGCCAGCGCGACGAGCTCGGAGGTCTCGGCAAAATGGCCGGGAACGTACGTCAGCCCGGCGGACAAGCCCATGGAGCCCGCCGCCATGTCGGCCGCCACGAGCGCGGCCATGCGTTCGAGCTCGGCGGCTGCCGGCGCGCGGTTTACGTTGCCCATGACCGCCTCGCGCACGGAGTTGTGGCCCGTGAGGAACGCGATATTCGGGCCGCAGCCGCCCGCCGCGGATCGGGCGCCGCCGGCCGGCATCCGGCCGAACCCGCAGTTGCCGGCCAGCACGGTCGTGACCCCGGCCTGCAGGTAGTTCAGGTTGGGGCTGGGCGTGCAGTGCGTGTGCAGGTCCATGAATCCCGGGCACACCGTCTGGCCGGCGGCGTCCAGGACCTGCCTGGCCTCGCCGGATACCGCGGCGCCGACGGCGGCGATCCGCCCGTTCTTCACGGCCACGCACCCGGGCCGCGCCGGCGCCGCGTCGGCGCCCGTCAGAATCATCCCGTTCAGAATCTTCAGGTCAAACATGATCCGTCATCCTTCTGTTCCGAGTGGCGCACCCATCCGGCGCGTGTCTCGATCAGGCCGGGGCATCGCCCCAGTCGGGGACATCGAGCGTCGCACCGTCTTGGAGCACCGATTCATGGGCCATGACGCCCATGACCATGTACCGCGCCGCTTCCCAGGCGTTGATGGCCGGCATGCGGCCCGACGCCACGGCGTCCACGAATTCGTGCACCAGGTAGGGATGCGAGCCGCCGTGGCCGGAGGGATTGAAGTCGAGGGACTGCAATTCCCGCTCGTCCTTGTCACGGTACATGGCCCGCTTAAAGGCGTGCTGCACCTCCGGCGGCAGGGGCTCGAACATCTGCTTCGGGGTCAGGGGCAAGCACACGGGCCTCGGCAGGTCCTTCAGGTCGGCGGGGATGGGGTTGGGCCGCCGGATTTCGAACCACCGGTTTTCTGAAAACGTGCCGCGCGTGCCCATGACGCGGAAGGTTTCGGGTTCCTGCGCGAGCGTGCCGGGCGCCTCGCGCATCTCGGCGATGCGCACGGCGGCGCCGTTGCTCATCTTGAACAGCGCCACCTCGTTGGTGATCGCCCCGTCGCCGAAATAGGGATCGCCGTCGCAGTGCCGATAGCCGTAGGCCGTGACCTTGACCGCATGGGCGTTCATGACCGAGACCGGCCCGGACGTGGAATGGGTGGGATAATGCATCGGTCCGCCCCGCACGCCCCGCGGCTTGTACGTGCGCTGAACGAGTTCCCGCCATTCCCGGCCGGCGGCGCTGGCATGGCGGCTGGCCGACACGCGTCGGAGGTTGCAGCCGGCGTCCACGTCATGGCAATACTCGCCCTCGGCATACACGAAGTGCCCGAAGGCGCCCTCGGCGGCCTTTTTCCGGCAGAACATGGTCTGCGGGCGGTAATAGGTCGTCTCGCCCAGCATGTAGCGCATGCCCGTGCGGCGGCAGGTCTCGATCAGCCGGTTGCACCACTCCAGGATTTCGGCGTTGTCCGGGATCGAGATGATCGGCACGGCGCTGTAGACGTGCTTGCCGGCCTCCATGGCCTGCACGCACTGCGGCGCGTGCAGCCACGGCTGGGTAATCACCACCAGGGCGTCCAGGTCGCTCTTGCAGATGTCGTCCAGCGAGGCGTAGACGTCCCGCTCGTTGAACTTGTCCCGGTAAAACGGGTCGTTCGCGAAGGCGCGGACGCGGTCCGGCTCGCGGTCGCAGAATGCGACCCGGCTCACGTCCGGGTGGCTCTTGAACAGCGGCGCAAACACTTTCCCGAACGAACCCAACCCGACCAACCCGAGACTGATGCTCATGCTTTTCTCCTCGTGGGAGTCCGTCAGACCTCGACGACCGCGTTGCGTTGCTGAGATTCGAGCGCCGCCGTGAACAGACGGTGGCTCAGGGCCGTTTCCGCCGGCGTCACGCACCCGGCAAACCGCTTGAGGGGGCGCCCCTCGGCCAGCTCGTGGAAGAAGGCCGCCCACATCTGCAGGATGGCGTCGGAGAAGCCGAACTCGAAGATGCCGCCGGTAACGGACGGGAAGGCCGTTTCGTGGCCCATATCGAGCTGCTGCCAGGCCTGCTCGCCGCCGCGGTAGTCGAGGCATTCCAGGCGCTTCGGATTCTTGGTGGAAAACCGGGCCGAAGCCCTGGTGCCGAGAATTTCCAGCGACCAG
>CAZUYI010000329.1:0-3403 GCA_964624095.1 uncultured Verrucomicrobiota bacterium
AAGGCCAGCATGGTGGTGTTGGCGGGCCGGTTCATGTGAAGGGCTTCCCTCTCGGCAGCGCATTTCCGGAGCAAGGGCGTGGGCAGTGTCCCCGCCAGGCGGAACGTGACAAAATACGTTCGATCCGCAACATACCAATGGGGTAAATTGCGCCGATAGAATCGAAGCGTGCAGACACGATCCATGCCATCTCCATGGCCAAGAGTTAGTTCAGCGCGGGACAGATTCCCGCGCTACTGGTTTTCAGTCATCGCGTGCTGGGTAGCGCGGCGCTCCGACGCCGCGCATTTTGATCAGCGCGGGACAGACTTTCGCGCCTCACTTCAGGACGCGCCGGAACTGTTTGACGGCCTCGGCGAAGGCGGCCGGATTGTCGAGGGGTATGGCGAGTCCGGTGCCCGGCTCGCGCTCGAAGACGAGGCAGCGCTCGGAGTCCACCATCAGGCCGACGAATGCGCCTTCGGCCGTGACCACGAAATCGCCTGCTTCCGGCCGGGCATTCGGGTTGGTGAAGGCGCGTTGCAGGGCGCTGACCCACCCGCGCGCAGTGCGGCGCACGACGAGAGAGCGCGGATCATTCATATCGAACGAGGCCTCCAGGGCGAAATTGAGTCCTTCGGACGACCGTTTGAACAGGTGGAGGCCGGCGACGCCGCGCGCTTCGAGGGCGGCGCGCCCGAGAATGGGCATGGGCATTACCCGGTCCAGGCCGGCGGCGCGCAGGTACGGATCGTTCGTCGCGCTGAAGCCCATCAGGATCACGCGCGGATCGTCCGCCAGGGCCTGCAGGGCGCCCCGGCACACGGCCGAGCCGCCACGCTCCCGGGCGACCACGCGATAGACCGGGTGGCGCAGGTCGGACGTGATGCCGGGCCAGGCCAGGCCCAGGTCCTTGTAGCCGGCGGCGATCCACAGGTTGCTCCCGGATGCCAGTAGCGGCGGGTACAGGGTGGCGGAGTAGTTGATGAACTGGTAGCCGGCGATGTCGCTGCCCCGGAAGCGTTCGGTCAGCGAGACCCGCAACTCGATCCGGGCATCGCGGAACGGGCGGAAGGGGCCCGGCCGCTTGGCGCCGATGTCTTCCACGCGGGCGGCCAGGGCCTTCATGTCCGACTGGAGCGTATCCTGGCTCCGGCGCGCGTCGGCCAGGCGTGCGGTCAGCGTGTCCGTCTGGCCGGTGATGGCCGCCTGCAACGCCTCCTGCAGCGCACGATGCTGGGCCGCGAGCGCAGCCAGGCGCTCGGCCACCGCCCCCGATTCGGACGCGGTGCTCACGGCGCGCAGGTCGGCCAGGGACCCCCCCAGTCCGTCCAGTGAGTCGTCCAGCCGCTGCTGGGCGGACGCCAGGTCCTCCAGACCCGCCCGCAGAACCTCGGGCAGCCCGGCAGCCAGGGCTCGCACGGATTCAAGCGTTGTTTCCATGCGACCTTGGGCGCCCTGCAGTTCACCTAGCCGGGCAGCCACCCCGGCTTGCTGCTCGGCCAGGTCTGCCAGCCGGCCATGCGTCTGCGTCTCCGCCTCGCGCAAGGCGGTCAGGTTCTGAGCCATCTGGGTCTGGTCTGCCTGGATATCGCGCAGGGACCTCTGGGCGTCGGCCTGCTGCCGGCGCAGGATCTCCAGCTCGCGGGCGCTGTCCGTCAGACGGGCTATGCTGGCCTGCTGGCTGGCCACGAGCTGCTCGCGCTCGTGGATGGCGGCCGCCAGGGCGGCCCGCTCCTGCTGGAGCCGCTCGGCCTCGCGCGCTTTCTCGGTCAGCTCGGCCTGGCGGGCTGCCAGTTGCTCGCGTTGTGCGGCGATCTGCCGCTCCCGTTCCCCGATGGCGGAGGTCAGCTCGGCCTGTGCCTGCTGGAGCCGCTCGGCCTCGCGCGCCTGCCGGGCCAGATCCGCCTGGCGCAATTCGAGTTCGCGGCGCCGGTCGGCCAGCTCGGATTCCAGGCCGGACTTGGCGGATTCCAGGTCAGCGGACCGGCGGCTCAGCCGGGCAATGACCCGGTTCTGATCGTCCAGTGTGCGGCGGATGCGCGCCGCCTGGGCCTCGCGCGCCCAGCGGGTTTCCATCTCGCGCAGGGCGGCGGCGGAGAAGGCCGGCGCCGGGGCGAGCCCGCCCCCCTCGGGCACCACCTGCCAGGGGTCCGGCCCGGAAATGAAGAGCAGGAGCGACGAGACCAGGAAATCCATGATGATGACCAGGATAGCCGGTCTCATGGCATGATGTCCTTTCCCGTCGCCGCCGGCCCCGCCGCTAGTCCCGCCGGGCCTGGTGCGCCTGCAGGATCAGGTGCTCGCGCAGGGGATAGAGGTAAAACACGCGCAGCGCGACGCAGACCACGATCCCCACGAGCGTCGAGGCGTAGGCCAGGAACCGGGCCACGCCGGCGCCGAAGGTCGTGATCAGGATGAACGAGAAAATCGTGCCGCCCAGTCCGCAGTAGAGCGGCAGGTCGAGGAAGATATCCAGGTTGTCCAGGCGTTCGAGGCGCGTCGGCAGGTCGGCCCGGGCATCGGTTTCGACGTCCTTGATCCGACGGTACGCCAGCATCCAGCACAGGCCCTGGACGATCAGGATGCCCACCACCATGACGGTCATCGAAACCGGATTCAGCCCGTTGCCGGGCGCAGGGGCAGCCGCCGCGGGCCCCGGCGGGCCGGACGCCGCGGCGCCGGGCGCCCGGGCCGCGGGCCCGGGCACGAGCGCGCCCAGCAGGAGCAGCAGGCTGACGGTGATTCCGACGGCCGACGCCGCCAGCCAGACGTTGGTCCGGCGGACCGCGGGGGCTGGGCCTCCCCGGGCGCCGCGGGCGGCAGGGATGAGGGCGATCAGCAGCAGGGCGCACAGCGCGGCCACGGCCGCGTATTTCAGCAGCATGGCGCGCACGCCGAACCGGGCACGGGCCAGCAGCCAGCGCTCGACCAGGGGGCCGGGCATCAGGCCCCGTCCGCGCCCGATATCCCGGATCGAGGACAGCGTCACGCCGGGATGCGCCTCGAGCCAGGCGAGACCTTCCTGGCCCTTGCTGGCCGCCCGCGCCAGCGTATCGAGGGCCGGCGTGCCCTCGAGCATGATCCGGTTGACGGCGCCGTCGGCCAGCGGCGTTGGGCCCGGCCCGGCCACGCACAGGACCGCCGCCAGCGTACGGGCGGCTCGCGGGGCCGAGGCGGCGATGGCGACCAGCACCTTGAGCTGCTCGGGGCTGCGCGCGTGAGACAGGATGCAGGCATACTCCGGCCACGTCCGGCACGCGCGCGCCAGGTGGTAGACCGGCAGCAGCGCGTCCTGCGCGGCGGCCGGAGGCAGGGTCGCGCCCGGCGCGGCGCCGGACGCGGCCAGCCGATTGGCCACCTGGTCCTCGAACGCGGGGTGGAGCACGCGGGTGCAGGCGGCCGCGGCGAGCAGCGAGAGCGC
>CAZUYI010000330.1:0-3389 GCA_964624095.1 uncultured Verrucomicrobiota bacterium
GGTCAGGGCTCATCCAGGGTCCCGCAGACAAAGAACATGAGAGGCCACACACCATGAAGATACTCGTACTCCCGCCGCCCGCGCTCAGAGAGCGGCTATTCGCACCCGAGGTCGACGAACGGCTGAGGGCGCTCGGCGAACTGACGCTCAACCCCGAGGAGCGGAACTACTCCTCCGACGAACTCGCCGATCTCATCCCCGGCCACGACGCCGCCCTCGCCAGTTGGGGCTCGCCGAAGTTCACCCCCGCGGTCGTGGAGCGCGCCGACAAGCTGAAGGTCATCTCATACGGCGCCGGATCGCCCCAGGGACTCGTCACACCCGCCGTCTTCGAGCGCGGGATAGCCGTGTGCACCTCCCAGCCCGCGATGGCGGTCTCCGTCGCCGCGATGACCGTCGCGCTGCCGTTGGCGCGGCTGAAGGACGGCCCCCAACCGGTGACCGCGCGGCTGCGGATGGGCGACGCGACGATGGCCGCCCGCGAGGTGACGGTAGTCAAGCGGCCGCCGCGCCCGGGCTTCGAGGTCAAGGCGGACCGGCTCCACGGGGTGCTCCTGAAAAACGGGCGTCCGTGTTTCCCCGTGGCCCTGTACGGGAACACCCTGCACACGCGCCTGAACGTCGGGCGCTGCGCAGACGACGAGGCCTATCTGTTCCAGTTCCTGGGCCGGGAGATCGGCTTCACCGCGCTCGTGCGCACGTCCGGCAACCTGTCGAACCTGGACCGCTACATGACCCTGGCCGCGTCCAACGGGATGGACGTGATCACCTGGTCCTACCCGGAGATGGGCACGCCGGTAATGGACCGGCTGGCGGCCAGGAAGCCCGCCGCGCTCCGGCTGCCGGACCGGCTGAAGGCCTGCCTGGATCCGGACACCGGCCGCGTACGGCGCGAGGCGCTCCGCCTTCCGCTCGAGGACCGGCTGCTGATCCGGAAGGCGCTGTACGACGAGGTCGAGCCCGAGACGATCGAGTACATCCGGCGCATCCGCGAGTATCCGAATTTCCTCGGCTATTACAACATGGACGAGCCGAACCTGCCGATCGCCGAGGACCGCATCGCCTTCGCCGGCTGGTACTGGAATACGATCCAGGCGCACGATCCGTATCGGCCGGCCCTGCTCATGTTCGCCCGCCAGATCCCCGGGGGCGAGCCCTGGACGCGCTGGGGCGACATCCTCGGCTACGACGTCTATCCGAACCCGCACGTGGGCGGCGACATCTACAACGATCCCGGCCTGGGCACGGCCTATTATGCCTGGGACTTGCGCGAGCGCTGCCGGCGCGACCACAAGGTGATGTGGTTCGTGCCGGTCTCCTGCGCCATCAGCCCCCGCAAGCAGGCGATCGGGATGGGCCGGGCGCACATCCTCTGCCAGGCCTACAGCGCCATCGTGTACGGCGCGCGCGGGTTGCTCTATTTCACGCTGAGCGCGACGGCCGGCGACGATGGCTGGCGCGGCCTGCAAACCGTGTGCCGGCACGTCAAGGCGCTCGAGCCCGCGCTGGTGAACGGCGACGTGCCCCAGGCCGTCCGCTACGAGCCGGACGAGTTTTATCCGCGCGAGCGCCGGTTCCCGGCGGTCAATGCCGCCGTGTTCCGATACCCGGACGGGGGGTATCTGCTCCTGGCGGTGAACGTCAAGGACCACGCCGTCTCCGCGTCGTTCCGGCTGACGGGCCTGGCCGCCGCCGAGCGGCTCCTGGCGGACGACGGCGGCGCACCGCGTCCGCTGGCGCTCGACGGCGGCGCGTTCGCCGAGCGCCTCGAGCCGTACGGCGTGCGCGCCTACCGGCTGGCCCTCGAGCCGGCCCCGGCGACGGTCGAGTTGGCCGTGGCCGCGCAGCCGCACCCCGAGGAGCGCTACCCGCTGGTCAACGTGCCCGCCATCGTGCGGCAGGTGGCGCGCGGCAAGAACTTCGTGCCTAATCCCTGCTTTGAGCGCCGCGCCAATCCGGGCATCCCGGACTTCTTTCAGCCCTATTTTTGCCTGAGCACCGATCCCTGGGCCGGGCGCAAGGGCTCGTCCTGGTTCCTCGACGAGTCCGTCCTCTGGAACGGGCATCCGTCGCTGCGGCTCTTCAAGCGCCCGCTCGAGGAGCCCGGCCCGAAGACGCGGGGGCTGCTGGGCTCGTTCTACCCGCCGGCCAGCCGCACGAACCTCACGGTGACTTTTTCCTTCCACGCCCGCGGGGAGGCGCCCGGGGCCGCCGCGTACTTCATCATGCCGGGCATCCAGGGAGCGGAGAAATCCTTTCCGCTGACCCCCGAGTGGGCCCGGTACCAGCTGACGTTCGAGCTGCCGCCGGGCAACGGCCGGCGCATGGGCGAGCGCGGCTTCATCATGTCGGCCCGCGACGGAGTCGCCGTCTGGATCAACGGGCTGCAGTTGGAGCGGGGCGCGGCCGCCACGGAGTTCCAGGACGATTCCATTCCGCCCGCCGGCTCGGGCCCGGACGCCAGACCGGGTGCGGGCGGCCGGGATGGGTGACAAAGGACACCGCATGACGATCGAGATGGGCCTGGTGGGATGCGGCAACGCGGCGCGCGGGATTCACCATCCGCCGCTCTCGGCGCGCCCGGACAAGTTCAAGGTCACGGCCTGCTGCGACCTCGATCCCGCGCGGGCGGAGGCCGTCGGCGCGCTCTACGGGGCGCAGCCCTACACCGAGCTGGGCCGGTTCCTCGAGCATCCCGGCCTGCGCCTGGTCCTCGTGGCCACCCGCCCGCCGGCGACGCATGCCGCGGTGGCGCTCGAAGCCCTGGCAGCCGGCAAGGACGTGCTGGTCGAAAAACCGATGTGCGCCTCGCTCGAGGAAGGCCGGGCGATGATCGCCGCCGCCCGGCGCGCCGGGCGGCGCCTGACCGTGCACCAGAACCGGCGCTGGGAGCCGGAGTTCATCGAGTTGCGCTGGATGGTCGAGCAAGGCCTGTTCGGCGCCGTGCGCTTCTTCGACACCCGCGTGTGCGGGAACCTGCTGGCCGTGGACTGGCTGTTCGACTGGGGCGCCCACCTGTTCGACCAGGCCCTGCTCGTCGGCAATGCCCGGCCGGTTGACGTCTCCTGCGCCGCCGCCTTCCCGCGCGGGCCGGACGGGCCCAGCGGGCCCTGGACGGCGTTCCTCCGGTTCGCGAATGGATGCGTGGCGACGGCCGCCATGATGCCGGCCGGGGCCGGCGTGCCCCGCTTTCTCGTGGCCGGCGACCGGGGCGGCTGCGCCTGGCCGCCCGCCAAGGGGCGCCTCACGCTCACGGGCGCCGACCTCGTGGCCCGCCTGCCGGAAATCTGCCGCGGCCGGGACGGCGGCGGCGCGCCCATCGAGCCATCGCGCGACGTGCGCATTCCCGTGACCCCGTTTTACGACAACCTGTATGACGCGCTCGAGGG
>CAZUYI010000331.1:0-3385 GCA_964624095.1 uncultured Verrucomicrobiota bacterium
TCGCCCCAGCCGCGCGCCACGCCCGCCGAACCGCCGTTGCGGCGCGCCCGGGGATCAGAGCAGCGGCGCGAGAAGCCCCGCCAGGACGACCGAGGCCAGGGACACGGTAACGAATCCCGCGGTCAGCATCGGCGGCAGGATGGCGTCGGCGAGGGCCTGGATTTCCTCTTGAGACGTTCCCGTGGCGCGGGCCACTTCACAGGAGATGATATAGGTCCCCGGAAAGCCGAACAGCGCCGAGATCCCGATGGCGATGGCGAAATGGGGCGATACCTTGAGGCATTTGCCCGCCGCCACGCTGAAGAAGACAATGCCCGCCGAGCCGATGCCGAGGGTCAACGCGAGGGTGGGCAGGAGTGTCAGGATGACCTGCGGGGCGGCCTCGGACAGGTTGGCGAAGATCACGGCCATCAGCGCAACCATTCCGAAGCCGAACGAGTTGGCTTTCGTGAGCACGTTTCGTTCCAGCAGCCCTGCCGCGGCGGCCAGGACGCCGAACAGCAGCGCGAGGATGTTGCGGTCCAGCAGGTTGTGCCCCGTCCACCGGTTGACCGAGGCGGACACGAAAGCCGCCGCCAGCGCCACCGCGGCCGTTTTGGCCAGGTAGATCGTCTCGGAATGAAACGCGGCGCCTCCCGGCCTCTGGCGCGTCCGCGCCGGATCCGCCTCCGCGCAGGCCGGCGCCGCATAGGCCGGCTCGCCCCGCCGCAACGCGGACCGGATGCGCCGGGCCTCGTTCTTGAGGCAGTGCGACGCGATGGGATACCCCACGAAGCCTTGCACCACCAGCAGCAGGGTGGCCAACACCGCCAACGTCTGATCCCCGGCCGCCCTGGCGGCTTCCGCCATCTGGATGGCCGCAATGATCCCGCCGGCAATGGGCGGAGCCGACACCAGGACTGCCCGCCGGCCGATCAGAGGCGCTCCGACCGCCGCCAGGCACACGACTACGCCGATCACGGCCGCCAGCGCGATGAGCACCGTCTTCCACTGCGCCTTGAGCTGGGCGAGGTTCAGCAGCGTGCCCATATGCACCAGAATGAGGCCAATAAGCACCGCGCCGATGCCTTGAAGCTGCGCGACCGCAAAGAGCGCCTTCGGCGCGCCCAGCCAGAAGGCCGCCAGGAAGATGACGGAGCACGTGAAGAGCATGGACACCAGGCCGCGGGTCTTCGCGGCGACGAGGTCGCCGACGGCATACACGGCCAGGATAAAGGCAAGCGACGCGATGCCCTGCATCGGAAAGCCATCCTGTTTTCGCAACCAGGCCGACGACGCGTTAAAACGCGGCTACGGGGCCCGC
This sequence comes from uncultured Verrucomicrobiota bacterium, assembly GCA_964624095.1. GTDB lineage: Bacteria > Verrucomicrobiota > Kiritimatiellia > JAAZAB01 > JAAZAB01 > CAZEVX01. Next base: position 1,304 of record CAZUYI010000331.1, read on the forward strand.
CCGGGGACCATCAGGCCTCGCGGGCGATCTCGGCGCCGAGCGCGCGCAGGCGCTCCTCGACGCGCTCGTAGCCGCGGTCAATGACCTCGGCGTTGGCAATGACCGTCGTGCCGCGGGCGCAGAGCGCGGCGATGAGCAGCGCCATGCCGGCGCGGATGTCCGGGCTGTGCACGGGGATGGCGTGCAGGCTCGAGGGCCCGATCACCACCACGCGGTGCGGATCGCAGGGCACCAGCCGGGCGCCCATGTCGAGCAGCCGGTCCACGAAATACATGCGGCTTTCGAACATCTTCTCGAAGAACAGCACGGTGCCCTGCGCTTGGGTGCCGGCCACCAGCGCCACGCTCATGAGGTCGGACGGGAAATTCGGCCAGGGCCCGTCCTCGATTTTGGGCACCGCCACGCCGGGCTCGGCCCGGACGCGCAGGCGCCGGCGCGCGGCGAGGCGCAGCCCGGCCTCGGTCCGCGCCACGCCCAGGCCCAGGAGTCCGAACGGGCGCAGGATCGGCGCGAGGATCGAGTCCGGCACAAGCGGAATCTCGAGCTCGCCGCCGGTCACCGCGGCCGCGGCCAGGAAGCTGCCGAGCTCGATGTGGTCGGGCATCACCTCGTGCGCGGCGCCGTGCAGGGATTCGACGCCGTCAATCGTCACGCGGTTCGTGCCCAGGCCCTCGATGCGCGCGCCCATCTTGACGAGCAGCGCGCCCAGGTCCTGCACGTGCGGCTCGCAGGCGGCGTTGAACAGCGTCGTCCGGCCCGGCGCCAGGGCCGCGGCCATCAGCAGGTTCTCGGTGGCCGTCACGCTGGCCTCGTCGAGCAGAATCTCGGCCCCGCGCAGCGCGGCGCGGCGGAAGGTCAGCGGGTCGGTCCCGGCGCTCTCGATGCCCAGGGTGCGCAGCCCGGCCAGGTGCGTATCGAGGCGGCGGCGCCCGATGACGTCTCCGCCGGGCGGATAGATCACCGCGCGCCCGTGCCGCGCGGCCAGCGGGCCGGCGAACAGGACGGACGAGCGCACCTTGTGGCAGAGCGCGCGGTCCAGCCGGCGCCGCCGCACGCCGCGCGCCGCCAGGCGCACGCCGCGCGGCGTGCGGGCGACGGACACGCCCAGCGCCTCGAGCAGCGCGAGCATCGTGGCCACGTCCTCGATCCACGGCACGTTGCCCAGCTCGACGGGCTCGTCGGTCAACAGGCAGGCCGCCAGCATGGGCAGCGCGGCGTTCTTGTTGCCCAGCGGCTGAAAGCTCCCGCCCAGCTTGCGCCGGCCGGTAATGATGAAGCGCGCCATGGCTCCCGCACCCCGAAGGCCGCCCTCCGCCTCGCGAGCCGCGGGCCGGCGTCGCGCGGGAGCAGCCGCGTCGCCGACTCAGGCCAGCAGTTCGGATGCCAGGCGGACCACGTGCTCCGCCGTGAAGCCGTACTCTTTGGCCAGCACCTTGTAGGGCGCCGAGGCGCCGAACCGGTCCAGGCCGAGCACCCGGCCTTCCGGCCCGACGTATCGGTCCCAGCCCTGGGTCACGCCCGCCTCGATCGCCAGCCGGCGCCGGCAGTAGGGCGGCAGGACCGAGCGCCGGTAGGCTTCGGGCTGTTTCTCGAACAGCTCCCAGGACGGCATGCTGACCACCCGTACGACCGTCCCGGCCTTGCCCAGCTCGACCGCGGCTTCGAGCGCCACGTGCACCTCGGAGCCGGTGGCGATCAGGATCAGCTTCGGCCGGCCGGGCGCGCTCTGCCACAGCACGTAGGCGCCCTGCTCGAGCTTCGAGGCCTTCGGGTACCGGGCGCGGTCAAGGACCGGCACGTTGTGGCGGGTCAGCAGGATGGCGGTCGGCCCCTCCCGGTTCTTGAGCGCGGCGATCCAGGCGGCGCCGGTCTCCGTGGCGTCCGCCGGCCGGATAACCGTCATGTGCGGCAGCAGGCGCAGGGCCATGGTGTGCTCGACCGGCTCGTGGCTCGGCCCGTCCTCGCCGACGTAGAAACTGTCGTGGGTCAGCACGTAGATGACCGGCAGCTTCATGATGCAGGCCAGCCGGATCGAGGGCCGGAAATAGTCGGAGAAGACGAAGAACGTAGCGCCGTAGGCGC